>NZ_SMJY01000005.1:0-87427 GCF_004348355.1 Micromonospora sp. KC721
GCGATGTGCCGGATGTAGTCGGCGGGCAGGGGCCAAAAGCCGTCCGGGCCGGTGGGGTCGGCGCCGTCCGGACCGGCGATGAAGCCGTCGAGGGTGGTGGCGATGTAGTACACCAGCTTGCGCAACAGGTGGCTCTCTTTCTGATGGTCGTGGCCGGGCGCCGGCCTGGGTGAGCGCGGGGGAAGGTCAGGCGGTGTGCGGGGTGGCCCACTCGACGAACTGGATGATCACTTTGTTGGGGTCGGTGACCTGGAACAGGCGTTCACCCCAGGGTTCCTGGCGCAGTGGCATGGTGATCTCGACACCGGCGTCGCGCAGCCGCTTCTCCTGTTCTTGGAGGCCGCTGGCGAGGGTGAAGGCCAGGATCAGGCCACTGGCGCGCTGGTCGCGTTGTTCGGGCGGCAGGACCTGGATGCCTCGGGCGAGCAGGACGATATCGACCGCGTCGGGGCGGGTCAGCGACGCGAAGCCGTCGGCGGCCTGCTGGACGGTGTAGCCCAGGTGGGCGGCGAAGAACTCCTGGGAGGCGGTGACGTCGTCAACGGTCAGCGACACGGTGGAGGCGGTGAACTGCACGAGTCTCCTTGATGCGGTTGAGCGGGTCAGCAGCGTGGCGGCGGATCGGTCCGTAGCAAACTTGCTACCGACGTAATTATAGCCCGCAGGCGGGGAGCGTGTCAACATAAAGATGCTACGAGGGTAAGATTGCCCCCATGGCCATCCCCACACCCGCCGCGACCACCGGGCTACGCGAGACCAAGAAGCAGGAGACTCGGCAGCTGATCTCCGACCACGCGACCCGGCTGTTCATCGCGCAGGGATTCGAGCAGACGACCATCGCCGAGATCGCCGCAGCCGCCCGCGTGGCCAAGAAGACCGTCACCAACTACTTTCCCCGCAAGGAAGACCTGGCCCTGGACCACCAGGAGCAGTTCGCCGTCTCCCTGGCCGCCGCCGTCACCGCCCGGCGCCAAGGAGAGTCGGCGCTGGCCGCACTGCGCCGCGCGTTCGCCGACGCCGTGGCCGCCCAGGACCCCGTCGCCGGGTTCTCCGGCCAGCAATTCGCCCGAATGATCGCCGACAGTCCGACCCTGAGTGCCTGCCTACGCGGTCTGCACGACCAGCGTGAACACCACCTGGCCCGAGCCCTGGCCGAGGCGACCGGTGCCCACCCCGACGACATCACCGTCCAGACCGCAGCCGGCCTGCTGAGCGCCGTCCACCGCGTGCTGTTTCACCGCATCCAAACCCTCACCCTCGCTGGACACCCCAACGACCAGATCGCCCACACCATCGCCGCCGAAGCCGCCGAAGCCTTCAACCTGCTGGAACCCGCCCTGTCCAGCTACGGCGCCGACTGACAGGCACATCCACACCTCGCCCGAGACTTCAAATACCGACCCTTTACCAGCGCGCCTGCTGCACCACCGCGGCGATTATCGGCGGCGTCACCGGCACGATCAGCAACCCTGCCCTGGACGCCCCGCGCTGCGCTCAGGTGCGGGGCGTCCCCCGGCGAGGCCGTCAGCTCTGCTTGGTGCAGGTGATCACGATCAGGTCATCTGTGGCGAGTTTCGCGCCCGACTTCGAGGACTGCTTCGTGACCGTCCAGTTCACCGGCAGTAAGACGACCTTGTCTTTCTCGTTCCACCCCTCTGACAGGCCCGTTGTCGGTCAGGGGATGAGCAGGACTTTGCCGCGGGCGGTCGAGTCGTCGACGGTGCGGTGCGCTTGTGCCGGCTTATCGAGCGGGACGCAGGCGGCAATCCGCGGGTGCAGGCCGCCCTCGGCGAGGTTGCTGAGGAGCGTATGGAGGGTCGTCCGGATTCGGGCGGGGTGCTGGCGTGCGTTCGTGCTGAGCCGGTAGAACGTGACGCGGCGGCCGTTGGGTAGGGCGTTCCACACGCGTAGCTGGAGCAGGTCCCGGATGGGTGAGGCGTCGGGGGCCAGGAAGCCGTAGGAGACGAGCCGGCCACCGGGTTTCAGGCTTTGCCAGGAGGCACGCAGCCCGTGGCCGCCGACCATGTCGAGGACGACGTCCGCCCGGGGTAGTGCCTGGCGGCCGCGTTGGACGGGTTGGCCACCGTACTCTTCGACCAGGGTGTGGTCGCGGGGCGCTGCGACGCCGTACATGTCGGCGCCGAGTTGGCGGCCGAGGTCGAGCAAGGCGGTGCCCACGCCACCGGCCGCGCCGTGGACGAGTACCCGTTCGCCGGGGTGGACGCGGGCCGCGTGGTGCAGTAGTTCGTGGGCGGTGAGGTAGGTGAGCGGGAGGCAAGCGGCGTCGTTTTCCTTGATGGTGTGGGGGAGTTCGACCGCGGCCGAGGCCGGCAGGCAGACGTCAGCGCCACCACCCGCCGGCCGTGCCACCATGCCGGTACGTGTGCGCCGGTTGCATCGACGACACCGGTGACGTCCCATCCGGGGGTGAACGGCGGCGCGGGTGCCGGGCCTGGGTAACGACCCGCGCGCATCAGCAGGTCGGCGCGGGCCACACCTGCAGCGGTGACCTGGATCCGTACCTGGCCTGGGGTCGGCTCGGGAGCGTAGTCGGTGTCCAGGCGCAACACCTCGGGCCCGCCGGTACGGGTGACCACGACCCGGCGGCGTTGGGTCATGCCGGTTTGCCGGGACGAACGCGCAGGAACAACGCCGCCATGACGAGCGAGCCGGCCGCGCCGAGCAGGCTGCCGATGCCGATTCGGCCGTCTACCGTGTACGAGGCGACGGCGGTGACGAGCACCCCGCCGGAGAAGCAGTAGGCGGCCAGGAGCGCCGGGACGGCGATCCGTCCGGGCAGCGCGGCGGCGACGAGCAGCGCCGCGCAGAGGATCAGGTCCGGGACGAGGAAGAGGTTGTCGGCCCGCCACGAGTCCGTGGGGAACAAGAAACCGAACGTGCCGAGGCTGAGCAGGACGGCGGCGATCCGCCCTATGGTGAGCGTCATCATGCCTACAGCGTAGACAAACGCTGGCGGCCACGTCTACGTCGTAGACGTACTGAAAGAATGCGGCCATGCCTCGACCCGCAACCCTGACCACCGATCGCATCGCCGCCGCGGCCCTCGCGGTTGGGGACCGCGAGGGCGCCAAGGCGATGACCATGCGCCGCATCGCCGCCGAACTCGGCTGCGACCCCATGGCCCTCTATCGGCATTTTCCGGATCGGCAGGCGCTGCTTGACGCCGTGGCCGACCTGGCCCTTACCGACGCTCCCGACCCCGACCCCGAACAGCCATGGGAAGCGCGCCTTGTCGCCGTCCTCACTGCCATCCGGGCCGCGGCACTGCGCCATCCAGGGATCGCCGCACACATTGCCGGGCGCCCGCCCCTGCAGCACAACGGTCGCCGACTCGCCGTATCGATCATCGGCGCGCTCACCGAGTCCGGGCTACCGCCAGCGGACGTCATCCGGGCAACCCAGGCGCTCATCGCCTATCTGGCAGCGGCCCTCGCGATGACCGCACAAGCTGGTCAACCCGACGCCCGCTGGCACCAACTACGCACCGCGATCTCCGAACTGCCCGGCGCGCCACCCGACGACGCCCTGCCTGTCACCGGGTCCGCCGACCAGTTCACATACGGGCTCCGGCTACTCGTCGCCGGTATCCGAGCCGAAGCGGCAGGCCGGCGTTAACGCGGTGTCATCTGTTGTCGTCCTCCTGTGTCGCCCGGCTGCGAAGACGCCGCAGCATTCTTCCGTCGACGAAGCCGACGTGGCGGGCGGCGGCTTCGGCGGTGGCACCGCGTTGCATCAGGTGTTCGGCTCGTTGCACGCGCAGGCTCTGCTGGTAGGCCAGCGGTGTGATGCCGGTGGCCTGCTGGAACTGGCGTGTGACCGTCCGTGGGCTGCATCCGGCCTCGGCGGCCAACACGCGAAGCGGAAGCCGCTCGGCGAACCGGCTGTCAATCAGGTTCTGCACGCGGTGGACGGCTTCGTCGAGGTGCGACCGGTAGCGCAGCACCGGGCTTTCCTGGTCGTCGGTTCCGTCCCGCCACGAATGAGCGACCAGAGTGCGGGCCACGGTGGAGGCGGCGCTGGGGCCATGACGCGTGCTCAGCAGGTGCAGTGCGAGGTCGGTGGCGCTGGCCGCGCCAGCGCATGTGACCACTCGGTCGTCGGAGACGTACAAGACGTCCCGCACGACCGTCGCAGCTGGGTATCTCCGGGCCAGTTCCTCCTGGATCGTGTGATGCGTTGTACAACGACGGCCATCGAGCAGACCCGCTCGGCCAAGCGTATCCGCTCCTGCGCACACGCTGGCGACCGTGCCGCCGGCCGCATGGTGCGCCCGCAGGCGCTCTGTGGTGGCGGTGTCGATCATCCGGGTAGGACCACGCCATCCTGGCACGATCAGCAGGTCTTCGCGGTCGAGGTCCGGCCACTGCGTGTCCGCGGTGAGCGCCACTCCCTGAACCGTCGCCACTGTGGGCTGCTCTGAGACATAGGACAGGGTGTACGCAAGTCCGATGTCCGCAGCCACGGAGAACACCTGCGCGGGGGCGGCGATCTCGAGCAGATGCACGTCCGGGACCAGGAGGAACACGACCTTGGGCATCGTGTCGTCAGCCTCCGCTGGTGCCGGTCAGGTCCGCCACCGTACGGACGGCGGCAAAGCGCCCACTGAGCACATACTCGGTGCGCTGCCGAATCTGCCGAACGCTGAGTGAGCCGTTGCCTTCCGGGTGGGGAATCGGGCAGGTCGCGGTGGCGTCAATGGCGAACGTCACGTCGAATCCCAGGTCGGAACCAATGCGGGCGGTGGTCTCGCAGCACTGCTCGGTCTTGATGCCACAGATGGTCAACCCGCGGATACCGCGCCGGGTGAGGTGCTGGTGCAGGCTCGTCGTGGTGAAAGCGTTGTGTGAGTTCTTGACGAGCAGCGGTTCGTTGTCACGCCGGTCGAGACCGTCCATCAGGCGCACGAATCCCTGCTCGGGATCGAACACCGTGCCCGTGCCCGGTCGCGAGCCGAGGATCCAGACGATGTAGTCGCCCCGTGACCGCGCCCAGTCCGCGAGATGGTTGACCTTGCCGACGATGTTCGGCTCGGAGACGAGGTGCCAGTCCGCAAGGTGCTGGAAAGACTCCTGTACGTCGATGATGACAAGTGCGTTCTTCATGGCCCAAGGATTCGTGTGATGGCGCGAGACGTGTAGGCATGAGCTGGTCAACCAGTGGGCCGATTGTGACACGGCGACGCGGAGCTCCATGATCATGTGTGTATGTCTGAGTTCGGCTCCACGGGTGTCCGTACTTCTCTGCCCAAGGACACCAGGCAGGGCGGCTACCAGACGATGTCGGCACGCATAACGGACCTTCCCATCAGGAGCCGGGGGCGGGGCGAGAATCTGGGCTCAGCCGCTGCGGTGGATGGGGAGGCCAGGGCCCGAGAGCAGGCAGTCCCTCCGCTGCCGCCGGTGAGATGGCGGGCGTCCGTCCGGCCAGCCAGGCCGCCAGGTCGCGCACCCGCCCGGTGACCACCGTGCCCGGCGCATTGTCGACGGACCACCGATGGCGCACATCCTCCGCGCGCACGCACGTCCCTGCCGGAAGTCGGCAGAGAAGGAAGTCGATGGCATGGCACGCCAGTTCCTCGGGCCAGTCGTCCGGCCGCACGCCGAGATCCAGGTCGAGCATGTGGATCCACACCTCGCGCCAGCGTGCCCAGACCGTCGCGGCGAGGTCCGCATTGCGGAACGTGACCGGCCTTCTCCAGTCCTCATCGCCGGCGCGTGCCCATGCTGCCTCCAGCTGGGCCGTGCGTCGGGCGAGTTCGGCGCGGTGCTCGGCGGCGCTGCGGCTCGCGGTGGCATCGATGATCGCATTGCGCTCGTCCGTTCCACCGTCGTAGCTCGCGACGAGGTCACCGCGCAGGGCGTGCTCCGCGAGACGGGCGAACATCCTCGCGTTGTCGGTGAGGTGCGCGAGTACGTGGCCGCGCGACCAGCCCGGAAGGGCGGACGCTTCGGCGACCTGGCGGTCGGTTAGTCCCGCGACGAGCTTTTCCAACGCGCCGTGGGCTTCGATCACTGCTGCGACAGGAGGCTGCATGAGGTGCCCTTTCTACGAGGCAGCGGTCTGGTTTCACGACAGCCGGGGTCAGCGTCGCGAGTTCCTTGAGGGGTTCAGCGCTGAGCCGGCACACCGTCCGCTCGTCCAGCAGTTGCCGTGTCCCGCGCCACGGGCGTGCGGGCGAACGCCGGCCGCCGGTAGAGCTGTCCGCCGCGGCGGACGACACCTGGACGACCGTCCGCCGCCACCTCGCCGAAGAACACGAGGAAGGACTCTCCACGTGACTGTCAGAGTTTGTCGGCGCTGCCGGTGACCGTCGGTCTGGCCGTGCAGAACGAGTTCAGCGCGTGGTCGTGGCCAGGCGTAGCCCCAACGCGACCAGCACGGCTCCGCTGATCGCGTCGACGCGACGCCGGATCCGTGGTCGGCGGAACCAGGCTCCGGTGCGGCCCGCAACAGCGGCCAAGGTGAGGTAGAACGCCGTCTCGACGAGCACCTGCACCACGGCCAGCAGCGCGGTGGTGGCAAACAGCGGACGATGTGCCGGAATGAACTGCGGATAGAACGCGATCATGAAAAAAGCGGCCTTGGGGTTGGCGAGCATTACCACCGTTCCTTCGCCGAAGGCCCGCCACCACCCCCGTCGGCTCACCGACGGCGTGATCAGGGCTTCTGCGTCTGACTGTGCCACCCCCCGGTGGGTGCGGCTGCGCCACACCGTGCGCCAGGTCTTGATGCCGAGGTAGACCAGGAACACCGCACCGACAACGCGAAGCACGACGAACGCCACCTCGGAAGCTGCCACGAGAGCGGCCAAGCCGGCACCGGCAGCCAGCGCCCACACGTACAGGCCCGCTTCGAGTCCCAGGACCGTGGGCACAGCCGCCCGCCACCCGCGAAACGCCGCCTGCCGAAAGATCAAGATCATTGCCGGCCCCGGCGACGCCGAGATGAGCAGCACAGCGATCACGAACGCGGGTAGCAATGCGAGAAGATCCATCAGCCGATCGTGTCAGCACCCGATAGCCCGTTCAACTGCTTACCTACAAGGGTCGAACCCGGGGCTGCAGCGACGACGACCATGCTCGGGGAGCGCGGCGACCGGTTCGTCCCGCAGGTAGTCGCACCTGGACTTGACGGTCTGGCCGGACGCGGACAGGTCCACCAGACAATGTCGGCACGCACCGCAAACCTCTGCTCGTCCCTTCAGGGACGGTAGGTCGTGACCGCGCTTGCACCGGCTTCGTCGCCGGCGCGTCGGAGTCCGGTGATCACGCCGTCTATGTCGGCGGCCGGGCGGTTCTGACTGAGCTTGAACTTGGCCTCGATGCGAGTGATGGTCACCTCAAGGCCCACAATGGCCCGCAACTTCCCATGGAAGAACTTCTCCGGTGCGTCGTCGACCGTCCAGGGAGAGGGCCGAGCGGCTTCGTGGTGATCGGTGAGGCGGCGCACCACGTCGGCGACCCAATCGGAATCATCGTGCACGGTCAGGGTGCCGTACACGTGTGCGGTCATGTAGTTCCAGGTGGGTACGACCCGGCCGTGCTCGGCCTTCGAGGCGTACCAGGATGGTGTGATGTAGGAGTCGGGCCCGCGGACGATGACCAACGCCTCGCCGAGCACCGGTTGGCGCCAGTGCTCGTTGTTCCGGGCGAGGTGCCCCAGCAGGGTGTTCTGCTCCCGGTCATAGACGAACGGCAGCATCGTGGCAACCAGGCCGTCGGGGGTGGCGGTGACCAGATCGGCGGCTCCGTGATGGGTCAGCAGCTCGTGGACAGCGTCCTCATCGGGAGTGAAGTGGGTGGGTGTGTACATGGGAACGATCCTCATCGCTGGTGGACGGCTCTGCGGGAGCCTACGTCGGAAAGCGGCACCGGAAAGTCTCATGCATGGTCACACTCGGATGCCACTTCGAGATCGACTCAGCTGACGAAGTCGAACCGGGAGCCGATGTTGGTAGCCAGGGCTCGCTGGTAGGCCATCCAGGCGAGCACGAGATCCTGCCACGGCAGCCCGACCGGCGTGTAGATGGTCACATCGGTGTCGCTGCGGCGGCCGGGGACGGTTCCCCGCAGGACCTGGCTCAGGGTGCCTGCGGTGTCGGTGGTGGTGAGCTCGGCGGTGCCCAGGGCACCCATGGCGACCGCGAGGGATACGTCGTCCACAATGACTCGTCCGGCGGTCAGCAGCTCGGCCGAGAGTTCGGCCTTGCCGGGCTCGTCGGCACCCAGCGAGGTGACGTGCGCCCCCGGCATCAGGTCTCCGTCATCCAGCAGCGGCGCCCGTGACCACGTGGCCAGCACAACGATGTCGGCATCCCGCGCGGCTGTTCGGGGATCCCGGTCCTCGGTGGTCGCGATGCCGCCATGGCGCTTGGCGAAGTCCTCGGCCCGTTCACGGTGAAGATCGCAGACGACCAGGTCGTTCCACGACCGCAGTGCGGCCAGGCCTCGCATCACGAGGTCTGCCTGGGCGCCGGCGCCGACGACGGTGATCCTGGAGGCGCCCGGACGGGCCAGGACGTGAGTTCCCAAGGCCGCCGACAGACCGGTCCGCCACGCGGTCACGGTCGTCGAATCCATCACCGCGAGCAGCTCACCAGTACCGAGGTCATGGAGGCAGACGACGCCACGCAACGCCGGCTGCGACCCCGGGAACTTCGCGTTGATTTTGACGGTGTAGGCAGGAACACCCTCGACAAGACCCGGGATGAGCGCGGTGGCGGTGCCCGGACCAGGTAGATCCGTGCGAACCCGCTGCGGTGCGAACGGGGACGAGCCGGAGCGGAAGCCCTGCTCCAGTGCCTCTGTGCAGGCGTCGACGTCCAGCAGTTTTTCCAGATCGGACCGAGACAACAACAATGTCACGTCGGTCATGATGCCACCGGGCGTCTGTCATCGAAGTCATCGAAGACGCCGGCTCGAGAACGGTGCGGGTGTGATCCCCGCCAGCAGCCCAACCGGCCCGACCAACGACACGCCGTCGGCCTTGATCCGCGCCACCAGCTGCTGAGCGAACGTCACCTCCGCCGCGACGGCCCGCGGAAGCTGAACACCGTTTTCTGTCTGACGTAGCTGTCCCGGCGCGTGTGATCACCTTCCGGCTGGGTGAGAGAGAGTCGCAGCGGTTGCCGGGGTGGCCTGCGGATACGCGGGGTATGGCTCTCATGGGGTGATGAGCGGCTCGGCCTGGTAGGCGCGATGAAGCAACTCGACGAAGGACGGCGCATCAGGCAGGGTTACTGCGCCGATCCGGTGTACTGCCACGCCGGGCGTCCATGAGTTCATGACCACCGCTCCGGCGAGTGCCGGCAGGTCGGCAAGGGTGACTTTCTGGACGCGTTGGGCAACACCGAGCTGTTCCAGCTGCCGGCGGACGATGCCCATTGTGGTCCCGCTCAGCATGCCGGCTTCGGGCCACACCACGGTGGTGCCGTCCCAGAACGCCAGGTTCCAGATCGATCCCTCGCTGAGCCGACCCTGGCGGTCGACGAAGGCGACGTCGTCGAACCCTTCTCCCGCGGCCTGGCGAAGGAGGTACGTCTTGGCCGGCTCACCGACGTGCTTCACGGCCGGAAAGAACCGTTCGTGCTCGACGGCCGCGAGAGCCAGCGGGCCCTGCGGGCCGGACGCGGCCGGTCCTGTGCGGACCAGTACCTGCGGCTCGACACCGGGCCCAGCCACGGTGAATTCGCCCGCCGGCGAGTACACCGTCGCCAGCAACGACATGTCGGCGGGACCGGCGTCCAACGCCGCTCGCAGATGGGTCCGCACCCGGTCGTCCGGCAACGCCTGACCGAACAACTCGACCGACGCCCGCCGCAACCGCTCCACATGCAGGTCGATACCGCGGACCCCGCCCCCACGTACCTGCATGGCGGTGAAGTGGGCGTAGCCCGCGAAGGCAAGCGGCGCAAGCTCCTCGGCGGTCGCCGCCCGACCATTACGGTGCACAACAAACGAAGACATGCCAGTAACGTAGAACCTGACACCAATGTGAGATTCAAGCACAGATGACGGAGATCACATGACGATGCGGGTCGGAGACCTGGCGCGACTGACCGGCGTGAGCCCCCGACTGCTGCGCTACTACGAGGAGCAGGGACTGCTCACCTCCCACCGGGTCAACGGCGGTCACCGTCGCTATGACGCCGATGCCCCCGTCGTGGTCGGTCACATCCGAGCCCTACTCGCCGCAGGATTACCGACCAACGTCATCCGTGACGTACTGCCCTGCGTCCAAGGCCCCGGCCCGGAACTGGAGCACTGTGCGGCGCCGACACTGCAGCAACAGCTTCGTCGCCTGGACGGCAGAATTTCCACCCTCCACAACGCCAGGGACGCCCTCACCGATCTCCTCACCAACGCCACCTCACCGACGCAGTCCTGACGCGGCTGCTCGAGTCGGCCAGGACCGGGCACCCTCCAGGCGCTGCCCACGGCGGCAGCGGCCAGGTGCGCGACGCGGCCAGGGCGGGTGAGGAGCCGGCGAGTGCGCGTGCCGGCCTTGTCGGCGTCCGGCAGGGCCACAACCGCTGGTCGGTGACCTACGGTCTGCGCCCGGGCGAGATCCACCTGCGCAGCGCCACAGGCGCGGAGCCGCCGGTACCGCCTGCCGGTCAGCGGTCGTGCCGGTGGGCCGGCGACCGGGGCGATCCCGGCATCCGGCCCACCGTGCCCCTCGGTCAGCGCCGGCCCGGCTCGAAGGTGTAGTCCACCCCGCCGACGTCGAAGCTCTCGCCGAGCCTGCGCGCCGGGCCGACCTGGACGACCCGGAGGGTGTACGCCTTCTGCAGCGTCTCACCGGTGGAGAAGCTCAGCTTCACCACGGGCCGCTCCTCCGGCTTGATCAGCAGGCCCTTGATCTGCGCCTTGTACGGGTCGACGACCTGCACGGAGGTCCTGCCGACCACCTGGACGCCCTCACCCTGCCCACCGGCGGCCCGCCAGCGCTCGAACAGCTCCGGCCCGAGGTCGGCGACGATCTTGGCCCCCGGGACCGGCTCGCCGAGCGGCCGGAACGCGAGGTCGAACGGGGCCGGCTCGGCCAGGGCGTTCGCCAGAGCGAACGGCCGGTCGCTGACCACGCCGCCGACCGCCGAAACGGTGTTGGCGTTCTTCCAGGCGATGTTGTTGTTGTACTGCGTGTTGATGGAGGTCGCGGTGCCCTCGAACAGCATCGGGTCGGTCGCCGACTCCCAGCGCAGCAGCAGGCAGAAGTGCCCGAGGGAGGGCACGTTCGGCCACGCGATCGACGTCGTGGTGACCCCGGGCGCGACCGGCAGGCTCTTCGAGCCGATCGGCGTCCAGTGGATCGGCCAGTTCGCGCCGCCACCGGAGGTGGTGTAGTACGCCTTCAACGTCCCGTTGCTGATTCCGGAACCGTACGGGCCATTGTTCCGCAGGTTCACGAAAATGTGGCTCGTCGACCCGATGACCGGGTTCGTGTGCGCGGCGCACTCGATCGCGGTGGGGCAGATCTTGATGTCCGGGCTGTTGAAGAACGAGGAGTAGATGGCGCCGTGCGGTTCGAATCCCGTGTCCGACGATATGTCCTTGATGTAGACGTCGGTGCGGTTGTTCACGGCCATGCCGCCCTTGTCGATCGCCGCCGTGGCGGTGCCGCCCACGGAGAACGCCAGCGCGGCGGTCATCAGGACGCCGAACAGCAGGCGGACCGTGCGCCGCGGGCGTGAACGTGCCAGCGCGATTTTCATGCCGATTCCTTTCGACAGGTGGTGGGTCGAGTGGCAGATAATTGTTCCGGTGACCCGGTTTGACAACTGTATGCAGAGGCCACCGTAAATGAAACAGTCGAGACTGTCGATTGCTCAAAAGGCGTCCGCATTTGCCGGGGAGGTAGCAATTCCCGGATGCAGCGGAACGTGAATATGAGAATTTGGCGCCGAGAGGTATCAAAGACGGTTGACCCGCCTCCTGTACACCCAACCGCCGCCCCGCCCGCGCGATCGCCGCCAGCCCGTACGCTGGGTGGCCGTGAGGCAGACCCTGTTCGGCCGGCCGCTGCGCAGCGTGGCCTTCGACGTGGCGGTCTCCGGCTTCGTGGTGCTGGTCGGCCTGTCCGGGGCGCTCAAACCGCCCGGCGGCTGGTGGGCCACCGGGGTCGGGGCGGCGATGGCCACGACCCTGCTGTTCCGGCGTACCCACCCCTCGGCGGTGACGGCGGTGGTCGCCGTGCTCGCCGGAGTCCAGGTGGCTGCCGGCTGGGGACCGTTGGCTTTCGACGTGGCCGTGCTGATCGCCCTGTACAGCGTGGTGAAGTACGCCGACCGGCTGCGCGACGGCATCGTCGCCGGTGCCGTCGCCGCCGTCGGCGTGGTGCTGGCCGCGCTCCAGGTCGAGAACGCCGTGGCCTGGTGGGCCTCGGCGATCTGGTTCGCGCTGGTCACCGGCGCGGTCTGGCTGATGGGGCTGAACGTTCGCACCCGCCGGCTCTACGTGTTCAGCCTGGAGGAACGCGCCGCGACGCTGGAACGGGAGCGGGAGGCCGAGTCCCGCGCGGCGGTGGCCCAGGAACGCACCCGCATCGCCCGCGAGCTGCACGACGTGGTGGCGCACAGCATGGCTGTGATGATCGTGCAGGCCGACGGGGCCCGCTACCTGTTCGACCGGGATCCGCAGACCGCTCGGGAGGCGGTGCGGGTGGTCGCCGACACCGGCCGGCAGGCGCTGGAGGAGATGCGCCGCCTGGTGGGAGTGTTGCGGGAGACGAGCGGCCCCGAACCGGCGGCCGGGCCGGACGGGGCGGGGCCCGCGGGGCTGTCAGCTGAGCCGGCGCACCGGCGGCCCGCGCTGGTGGAGCTGCCCGAGCTGCTGGACCGGTTCCGTACCGCCGGGCTGCGCATCGACGCGACGGTCACCGGCGAGCCGCCGGTCCTGCCGCCGGGGCTGGAGCTGACCGTGTACCGGGTGATGCAGGAGGCACTGACCAACGCCCTCAAGCACGCCGGGGTCGGCGCGACCGTCGCGCTGAGTCTCGCCCACACCGCCGACGCCGTCGTGGTCCGAGCCGTCGACGACGGGCGCGGCCGGCCGGTGCTGCGCCCCGCGCCGTCCAGCGGCCACGGCCTGATCGGCATGCGCGAGCGGGTGACGGTGTACGACGGCAGCCTCACCTTCGGCCCGAGGACGGCCGGGGGGTGGCAGGTCGAGGCGCGGCTGCCGCTACCGTCGAGCACGGCGACGGAGGTGGCGGCATGACGGTCCGCGTGGTGATCGTGGACGACCAGGCGCTGGTGCGCGCGGGGTTCCGGATGGTGCTGGGCTCCCAGCCCGACCTGACCGTGGTCGGCGAGGCCATCGACGGCGCCGACGCGCTGCGGGTGCTCGACCGCGTCGAGGCCGACGTGGTGGTGATGGACATCCGGATGCCGACCATGGACGGGGTGGAGGCCACCCGGCGGATCTGTGCCGACCGGCCCGGCGAGCGGCCCCGGGTGCTGGTGCTCACCACGTTCGACACCGAGGTCGACGCCTTCGCCGCCCTCCAGGCCGGCGCGAGCGGCTTCCTGCTGAAGAACGTGCCACCGGAGGAGCTGCTCGCCGCGATCCGGGTGGTCGCCGAGGGTGACTCCGTGGTGGCCCCGTCGATCACCCGCCGGCTGCTCGACCGGTTCGCCGGCCAGCTCGGCCCCGGCCCTGCCGCCGACCCCCGGCTGGCACAGCTCACCGAGCGGGAGCGCGAGATCCTCCTGCTGGTGGCGCAGGGCCTGTCCAACGCGGAGATCGCCGCCCGGGTGCACGTCGCCGAGGCGACCGTGAAGACCCACGTCGGGCGGATCCTGGCCAAGCTGCGACTGCGCGACCGGGTGCAGGCCGTGGTTCTGGCGTACGAGAGCGGCCTGGTCACCCCCGGGGGTTGACGGCGGGTACGACCCGGGTCGTACGGCCAGGCGCCGCCGGGACACCTTCGGGGGCACGGGGACCGAGCGCGCGGGCGGACGCGGCGCGTCGACGCCGCCCATAGCGTCGAGGGCGTCCCAGCCACCGCTCTCACGGGGAGCACCAACGTGTCCGTACCACCTCCCGCGTTCCCCTCCGCCGGCATCGCGGTCACCGCCCGCACCCTGCGCAAGGAGTACGGCGCCGGCCAGGCCCGGGTCGTCGCCCTCGACGGCGTCGACCTCGACTTCGTCGCTGGCCGGTTCACCGCCATCATGGGCCCGTCCGGCTCCGGCAAGTCCACCCTCATGCACTGCCTCGCCGGCCTGGACCGGCCCACCGCCGGCGCGGTGCGCATCGGCGACGCCGACGTCGGCCGGCTCGACGACCGGCGGCTCACCCTGCTGCGCCGCGACCGGGTCGGCTTCGTCTTCCAGAAGTTCAACCTGCTGCCCGCGCTGACGGCCGAGGAGAACATCGTGTTGCCCCTGGCCATCGCCGGGCGCCGGCCCGACCCGGGCTGGTTACGCCAGGTGGTCGCCGCCGTCGGGCTGTCCGACCGGCTGCGGCACCGGCCCGCCGAGCTGTCCGGCGGCCAGCAGCAGCGGGTCGCCGTCGCCCGCGCCCTGATCACCAAGCCGTGGGTGATCTTCGCCGACGAACCCACCGGCAATCTCGACTCCCGCTCGGGCGCGGAGGTGCTGCGACTGCTGCGCGAGGCCGTCGACACCCTCGGACAGACCGTGGTGATGGTGACCCACGACCCGGTCGCCGCGAGCCACGCCGACCGGGTGGTCTTCCTCGCCGACGGCCGGCTGGTCCGCGAGTTGGCCGCGCCGACCGCCGAGGCCGTCCTCGACGCGCTCGCCCACCTCGACCCGGCCCCGGCCGGGGCGGGAACGGTGGTCCGGCGATGATCCGCCTGACCCTGCGTACCATGCGCGCCGACGCGCTGCGGCTGCTGCTGTCCGCGTTGGCCGTGGTGCTCGGCGTCGCGTTCGTCGCCGGCACCCTGACCCTCACCGACGGGATGAAGCGCGGCGCGTACGACCGGGCCGGCGTCTTCGACCGGCACACCGACCTCGCCGTGTACGCCGGGCGAGATCCGATTCCGCCTGCCCTTGTGGAGCGGGTGCGCGCGGTGGACGGGGTGAGCGCGGCGGCCGGGGAGCTGACCGGCACCGCCGGGGTCGTCGGCTCCGACGGCCGGCCCGTCCTCGGGTACGCCGTCCTCGCCGCTATCCCCACCGAGGCCGCCCTACAGTCGTACGACGTGGTGGCCGGGCGGCTGCCGCAGCGCCCCGGCGAGGTGGTCCTCGACGCGCCGACCGTCGCCGAGGAGGGGTTCGCCCTCGGCGGGCCGGTGAACGTGGGCGGCAGCGGCGCGAAGGCCCGCGCGTACACCCTGGTCGGCACGGTCGACGTGGCCGGCACCTCCCGGGACGTCGGCGGGGCCTTCATCGGCCTGGTCGGGCCGGACGCCCTGGCCGTGGCGCAGCAGGAGGGCTACGGGCGGATCATGGTGGCCGCCGCACCGGGCGTGCCGGCGGCGGAGCTGGCCAGGCGGGTGGCGGCCGTGGCCGGCGGCGGCGTGACGGTGAAGGAGCGGCAGGCGATCCTCGACGCCGCCGTCGACGCGGCGGTCCGCGACCTGAGACAGTTCAACCTGCTCCTGCTCACCTTCGCGGCGGTGGCTGTGGTGGTGGCCGGGTTCGTCATCGCCAACACCTTCGCCATCGTGCTCGCCCAGCGCACCCGGCGTACGGCGCTGCTGCGGCTGGTCGGCGCGACCCGGGGACAGGTGTTGCGGGCGACCCTGCTGGAGGCGGCGGTGACCGGGCTGGCCGCCTCGGCGTTCGGCGTGGCGGCCGGCGCCGGCCTCGCCGTCGGCCTGGACGCCCTGCTGTCCGCGTTCGACGTGCCGATGTCCGGCGGCGGGATCGCGGTCACCGCGCCGACCGTGCTGTCCTGCCTGCTGCTGGGCACCGCGCTCACCGTGGGCTCCGCGGCCGTGCCCGCCTGGCGGGGCACCGGGGTCGCGCCGGTGGCCGCGCTCGCCGACGCGGCGGTGCAGCCCACCCGCCGGGCCGGCCGGGTACGGCTGGCCGTGGGTGGGCTGGTCCTCGCCACCGGGGTGGCGGCGCTGGCGTCGGCCGGGGCTGTCGGTCAGGTGCCACTGGTCGCGGCCGGCGGGGTGCTGGCGTTCTTCGGCATCGTGCTGTTCGGTCCGCTGCTGGTGCCGGCGCTGGTGCGGATGCTCGGCGCACCGGCGCGCCGGCTGTTCGGGGCGACCGCCGGCTTGGCCGTGGCCAACGCCGTACGCAACCCGCGCCGGATCGCCGCGACCGCCACCGCCCTGGTCATCGGCATCGGCCTGGTGTCCGCGTTCGTGGTCGGAGCGGGCAGCGTCAAGGCCGGCATCGAGCGGGCCGTGGACCAGCGCATCGGCGTCGACTTCCTGGTCGTCGGCGTGGGCGGCAACCTGCCCCGGCCGCTCGTCGACGAGTTGGCCGCCCGCGGCGAGCTGGGCGTCGTGCACGAGCAGCGCAGCCGGATCAGCGACGGGATCGAGCTGCGGGCCGCCCACCCGGCGCTGGTCGGGCGCATCCTGACCGCCGTGGACGCCGGCGACGCCGGCCGGTTGGGGCCGGGCCGGGTGCTGGTGCACCGCGAACTGGCCCGGGCGCGGGGGTGGGCGGTCGGCGACACCATCACCCTGGCCGGGCGGCCGTTCACGGTGGCCGCCGTCGTCGCCGACGACGGGCCCGCGCTGGTCGGCAGCACGGTCCCGGCCGGGCACGTGGTCGACGTGGCCGACGCCGATTTCGCCCGTCTCTTCCCGACCGAACGCGGCTTCCTCGCCGAGGTCGACCCGGCCGCCGGGGTGCCCGTGCAGCGGGCCCGGGAGGCCGTCGAGTCGGTGGTGGCCCGGTACCCGACGGTGAACCTGATGGACCAGGCGGCGTACAAGAACTCCCTCACCGGCACGGTCGACCTGTTGCTGGCGTTCGTCGTCGCCCTGCTCGGCCTGGCCGTGGTCATCGCTCTGGTCGGGGTCGCCAACACGCTCAGCCTGTCGGTGGTGGAGCGCACCCGGGAGAACGCCGTGCTGCGCGCGGTCGGGCTGACCCGGGGCCGGATGCGGGCGATGCTCGCCGTCGAGGCGGTGCTGGTGACGCTGGTCGGCGCAGTGCTCGGGGTGGGCCTCGGCATCGGCGTCAGCGCGGCTGCGATGGCGGTGGTCGCCCGCCTCAGCGGCGAGTTCACGCTGGTGCTGCCGTGGGGACGGCTCGGGCTGGTCCTGGCGGTCGCGGCGCTGGCCGCGCTGGCCGCGTCCGTTCTGCCGGCCCGCCGTGCCCTCGCCCGCCCGATCGTGGAGTCCCTGGGCACGGAGTGAGAAGGAGGGGCCCCTGGCGATGCTCTCGGCGAAGCAGGGGCCCCTTCCTGACGCCGGCCGCCCCGCCGGGCGTACCGGGCGCAGAGGAGCCCGGAGTTTGTGACGGTTGCCGCAGCGTTCCGTCGCGCACCAGTGCCGGGCGCGCCCACCCGTGGAGCTGGCGGCCGGGCAGCCGGCCGACGACGACCCACGCTACTCCGCGTTTTCGTACCTGAACTCGGGTCGGCTCCAGCCGCGAATGCAGCCGGATTGTCCCGGCCGCGCCGGTCATTCCTGCGCGATGGCCCGCAGGACGTCCGTGCGGGCAGCCCGGACGGCCGGTAGCGTCGCGGCCAGCACGCCGATCACCACGCCAGATGCGAGGTAGGCGGCGAGGAAGGTCCACGGCAGCGCCAGCTCGGTGATGCCGTCGGCACGCAGCGCCCGCGCCACCGCAGCGCCGAGTCCCGTGCCGACGACGACCCCGAGCAGCGCGCCGAAGATGGAGATTGCCACCGCCTCCGCGGTGACCATCTGCACCGTCTGTCCGCGGCTGAGACCCACCGCGCGCAGCAGGCCGAGTTCCCGGGTGCGTTCGAGCACCGACAGGGCCAGTGTGTTGACCACGCCGAGCGCTGCGATCAGCATGGCGACGCCGAGCAGCACCTGCAGCAGCGCCAGGACGGTGCGGAAGACGCCGGTGGCGATGTCAACGAAGCCGGCCGGATCGGTGACCACGGTTTCGGGACTGTCCGCCAGCAGCGATGTCACCTGAGCGCGTACGTCGGCGTCGGACGCGCCAGCGGCTAACCGCACCAGCCCGGTGGAAGGCTGCTGCCGTGACAGGTCCGGCACCACCGAGGCGGGCATGAGCCAGCCGCCCGACCAGTCGCTGCGGTAGGTGCCGGCCAGGGTGAAGGTGCGGCTGCGGCCACTGGCGAAGGTGATTGTCACCGGGGAGCCGATTTGCAGGTCGAGGTCGGCAGCGGTGTCGGCGTCCGCGACGACCTCGTCGGGTGCGAGTGGGCCGAGGGAGCCGGCCACGTGTTCGACCTTGACCGTCGACCACCACGCGGGGATGTCGTCGACCGCGATGATGCTGGTGCGACCACGGGCGGTCAGTGCCAGGTCGTCGTAGACGCCGGTGGCGGCGGCGACGCCAGGCAGTGCCCGGATCCGGTCGAGGATGGCCGGGTCGAAAGTCTGCGGGCGACGGGTGCTCGTGGGCTCGGTGAGGATGAGGTCGGCTCGGTAGTAGTCGGCCGCCGTGCCGTGGAAGCTCGCGGTGGCCGAGGTGAGCACGACGTTCACCGCGGTGACCAGCGCGATGCCGACCATCAGCGCCGCCGCGGTGCTCGCGGTACGACGCGGGTTGCGGCCGGCGTTGAGCCGTCCCAGCCGTCCGGGCGGCGACCAGGCGAACAGTCGGCCGATCAGGTTCACCGCGGGCCGCGCGATGAGCGGGGTCAGCAGCGCCGCGCCGACGAAGCTCGCCAGGACGCCGCCGAGGACGGTGCCCAGCGGGATGTCGTCGGTGCCGTCGGCGAACGCGATGACGAGCAGGGCGACGCCGACGGCACCGATCACCGCGCCGGTCACGGTCAGCCTCGTGAGTGGACGGTCAGGGGCTGAGATGGCGCGCAGCGCGGCCACCGGTGGTACGCGGGACGCGCGCAGCGCCGGTCCGAATGCGGCAACCACGGTGACCGCCAGGCCGAGCGCAACGGAGGTGAGTACCGCCGCCGGCGGGACGGTCGCCACGCTCAGGCCCAGGTCGCCGACAGCGGTGTTGCCGGCCAGCCGGGGCAGCAGCACGGCGATGCCCACGCCGAGCGCGGCACCGGCCGCCGATGCGACGAGTCCGACCAGTACCGCCTCTACCACCACTGAGCCGACCACCTGTCGGCGGCGGGCGCCCAGAGCGCGCAGCAGCGCGAGTTCCCGGGTGCGCTGCGCGATGACCATCGAGAAGGTGTTGAGGATCAGGAAGACGCCGACGAACAGGGCGATCCCGCCGACAGCCAGCAGGATCAGGGTGATGGTGGCGAGGTCCTCCCGCGCCGACTCGGACTGGGTCGCGCGCAGCTCGTCGCCGGTGCGCACGACGACGTCGTCACCCAGGGCGCCGCGGAGTCGATCCCGCAGGACGGCGGGGGTGACGCCGGGGGCGGCGCGGACGTCCACCGCGGAGTACACGCCGGGCCGGCCCAGCATGAGTTCGGCTGCTACCGACTCGTGGAAGGCGATCTGGTGGGCGCCGCCCACACTGTCCCGGTCTCCGCGGTAACCGACGATGCCGACCACGGTGAACATCTGCTTCGGTCGTCGGGTGAGTACGGCCGCCCGGTCGCCGACCTGCATACGGGCGGCCCGGGCAAGTGCCGCGTTGATGGCGATCTCGTTCGGCGCCGCGGGTGCGCGGCCCGCCCGCAACCGGATCGACCCGCGCTCGCCGGTCCAGTTCGTGCCCAGTCGCGGCCGGTTGAAGCTGGTTCCGATCACCTTGCCGTCGGCCCCGACGAGCCGGGCGCCGTCCTCGCTGACCACGCCGGTCGCGGTGGCCACGCCGGTCACGGCGGCGACCCGCCGGACCAGGGCGGCCGGTACCGGTGTGGTGGCCGAGTCCTCGCCGATTCCGGGCAGCACCTGCCTCGCCGTCACCTGAACCTGGGTGTCCTCGTGCAGGCCGGTGTACAGGTCGCGGAGCGACCGGCTGAGGGTGTCGGTGACCACGAGCGCCGCCGACATGAAGGCCACGCCGAGCACGATGGCCAGCGCAGACAACAGCATCCGGAGCCGGCGCGAGCGCAGGCCGGCGAGGGTCGCCCGGATCACCGGGCCGCACCCTGGGTGTCCAGACGCTTCGTCGTCTCGAGTACGGCGTCAGCGGTCGGGGCTGCGAGGTCCTCGACGACCGTGCCGTCGGCGAGAAAGATCACCCGGTCGGCATATGCGGCGGCGCTGGGGTCGTGGGTGACCATCACGATCGTTTGGCCGAACTCGCGGACCGACCGGCTGAGGAAGCCGAGCACATCGGCGCCGGATCGGGAGTCGAGGTTGCCGGTGGGCTCGTCTGCGAACACCACCTGGGGTCGGGTGATCAGGGCACGGGCGCAGGCGACCCGCTGTTGCTGGCCGCCGGAGAGCTGGTCGGGCCGGTGACCGAGACGGTCGCGGAGGCCGACCCTGTCGACCACCGTGTCGAACCACCCCGGCTCGGGTCTGCGGCCGGCGATCGCGAGCGGGAGCAGGATGTTCTCCCGGGCGGTGAGCGTGGGCAGCAGGTTGAACTGCTGGAAGATGAACCCGATCTGCTCGCGTCGCAGACGGGTCAGCGCGGCGTCGTGTAGCCCGGTGACCCGGGTGGCGCCGATGCGGGTCTCGCCACGGGTCACCGTGTCGAGGCCGGCCAGACAGTGCATCAGCGTGGACTTGCCGGACCCGGAGGGGCCCATCACGGCGGTGAACCGGCCGCCCGCGAGTGCCACGCTCACGTCACGTAGCGCGGTCACCTCGGCGGCGCCGCTGCCGTACACCTTCCACACATTGTCGGCCCGCACGGCCGGTTCGTTGGTTGTGGTCACGCCCATAGCCAAGCGGCCGTACGCGCCGCCCACACTGTCTCCAGCGGGGGGTCAGAAGGTGTACCCAGCTATACCGTGCCGCCGGCCGCGCTGCGGTAGCGTGGGCCGACATGCCGATCCGCACCGCGCTGGATGCGCTGTCGCTGCCGCCGACACGGCTGGTGCGCAGCTCGTGGCCCTGGCGATCGGCGCTCTACCTGGCCGGTGGCGCGCTGCCCGGCGCGCCGGCGATTGTTCTGCTGATGCGGTACGGCATCGAGGACCCGGTTCCGGTGCTGCTCGCGACGGTGTCGACGCTCGCGGCGGGCGGGATCGTCTTCGGCAGGCTGGAGCGGTGGCGGTTGCGTCTCGTCGACAGCGTGCCGGTGCCAGACGCCCATCGGCCGCTACCGCCGCGAGGCTGGCGGCACGCGTTGCGGGCACGGCTTCGCGAGCAGGCCACCTGGCGCGAGATCGGCTTCGTCGGCATCTCGATCGGCGTCTTGTGTTGGCTGGACGCGGTGGTGCTGGCATGCGCGGTGGGCTATCCGGTAGCCGCCGTACTGAGCCCGTTGCACGAGCAGGACAACCGACCCTTGGCGACTCTGGTATCGGTGGGGATGGCCGTGGGCCTACTGGCCGCGGCCCCGTACGTGGTGACGGCCTGGGCCGGTGCCCGGGCTGCGATGGCGCGGGCGCTGCTCGGGCCTCGCGAGTCGGACCGGCTCGGTGACCGGCTCATCGAGGTGACCCGGTCGAGGGCGCGACTGGTGGATGCGTTCGAGGTGGAGCGCCGCCGCATCGAGCGCGACCTGCACGACGGGGCACAGCAGCGGCTCGTGGCCTTGAACGTGTATCTCGGGCTCGCCCGCCTGGAGGTACCGGCCGGGTCACCCGGGCATGACCCGCTGGTCAAGGCACACGAATTGGCCCGGCGGGCACTGAGCGAACTGCGTGAGCTGATCCGCGGTGTGCACCCCCAGGTACTCACCGACCGCGGGCTTGGCGCAGCACTGCACGACCTCGCCGGGCGCTCGCCGGTGCCGGTCGACGTCGACGTCCGACTGCCCGGCCGACTTCCGCCGGCCATCGAGGTCACCGCGTACTTCGTGGTCGGCGAAGCGTTGACCAACGTCGCCCGGCACAGCCGGGCGGGTCGGGCCGGTGTCACGGCGGGCCTAGACGATGACCGGCTGATACTGCGAATCAGCGACGACGGGGTAGGCGGTGCAGACCCGCAGGCCGGAACCGGGCTCGCCGGACTGGCCGACCGGGTGGCGGCCGTCGGAGGGAAGGTGTCGCTGTCGAGTCCGCCAGGCGGGCCGACCGTGGTGCAGGCGGAGTTCGCCCCGGCGGTGTCCGATGCCGCGTGAGCGGCGGGTGATCGTCGCGGAGGACGACGTGCTCACCCGGGAGGGAATCATGAGCCTGATCGCCCGGTTCGGGCACCGGGTTGCGACCGCCGTCGGCGACGCCGACGCTCTCGTCGCGGCGGTGCGCGAGCACCGGCCGGACGTGGTGGTCACCGACGTACGGATGCCGCCGACCTTCACCGACGAGGGGTTGCAGGCCGCGTTGCGGCTGCGTCAGGACGACCCCATGCTGCCGATTCTCGTGGTCAGTCAGTACGTCGAGCAGACGTACGCGGCCGAACTGCTGGAATCCGCCCGTCCCGGCACCGCGGGCATCGGCTACCTGCTCAAGGATCGCATCGGGGAGGCAGTCGAGTTCATCGAGGCGATCGACCGTGTCGCCGAGGGTCACACAGTGGTTGACACCGAGGTCGTACGCCAGATGCTCCGCCGGCGCCGGGACCCGCTGACCCGGCTTACCCCCCGGGAGCGTGAGGTCCTCAGCCTGGTGGCAGAGGGCCGGTCGAACGCAGCAATCGCGCGGGCCCTGTTCATCACCGAGACGGCGGTGGCCAAGCACATCGGCAGCGTGCTCATCAAGCTGGACCTGCACCCCGACGAGGACGACCACCGCCGAGTCCGGGCGGTGCTGGCCTACCTGCGCGGCTGACGGGCCCACACCGTCACCGCCGGTGCCCTTTCCGGGCAGGACGGTACGGCGGGAACCTGCGGCACGTCGCGCACTACCACCGCCCCGAGGCGTACGACGTCGCCAGGTGGGTCACGCGGGTCGTCCGGCGGCCGTGGCCGCGTCACCTCGGACCGCAGCGGCGAGTGCTCCCCGCCCGCGCAACTGCTCAGGTGCGTCGTCGGCGACGACCCGCCCGCCGTCGAGGATGATGACCCGGTCGGCGCGCATGATGGTGGAGAGGCGGTGGGCGATCACCAGGGTGGTCCGGCGGTCTCCGGTGGACTCCAAGGCGACTGCCAAGTCGGCCTCGGTGGCGGCGTCGAGGTTGGCGGCGGCCTCGTCGAGGACGAGCACCGGTGCCCGGGTGAGCAGGGCCCGGGCGACGGCGACCCGCGCCCGCTGACCGCCGGACAGTGCTGCTCCCCGCTCGCCGGTCGGCGTGTCGAGACCGGCCGGTAGCGCGTCGAGGAACGGTGTGAGTTGGGCGGCTTCGGCGGCGGCGCGAACCTCGGCGTCGGTGGCGTCCGGCCGGCCCAGCCGGATGTTGTCGGCGACCGAGCCGGGGAACAGGTGGACGTCCTGCGGCACCACGGTGACCGTGCGCCGCAGATCGGCGTCGTCGAGGTCCCGCAGGTCCACCCCGCCGACGGTGATCCGCCCGGCGCCCGGGTCGTGGTAGCGAAGCAGCAGGTGCGCGCAGGTGGACTTGCCCACCCCGGAGGCGCCCACCAGGGCGACCGTCTCACCGGGCCGGAGGGTGAACGAGACGCCGCGCAGCACCGGCCGGTCCGGCAGGTACCCGAAGTGCACGTCGTCGAAGATCACCTCGCCGTCAGCGGGTGCGGGTACCGGCCGGGCCGGTGCCGGGACGGGGGAGGGCGCCTGAAGCAGGGCGTCGACCCGGTCGGCCGCGGCACGCAGGGTGCCGGCCTCCTTGAGCAGCAGGGCCACCTGGCTGGCCGGGCCGAGGATCGCGCCGGCGAGGACCAGCGCCACCGGGCCGGCGGCGACGTCGAGCCGTCCGGCGCGGATGCCGTCGAGGACCACCAGCACCGCGCTGACCCCGGCGGCGGCGACCAGCGCGTCGATCAGCGCGGTTTCCAGGCCCGCGCGGGCGGCGTTGCGCCGTTGGGTCCGCCCGAGCTGTCGGGTACGGGCGGCGAGGTGTGCGCGGCGCCGCTCCAGCGCCCCGAAGACGGTCAGCTCGCGTAGGCCGTGCACCGTGTCGACGATGTCGGCGGTCAGCTCGGCGGTGGCGGCGCGGACCTGGGCGCCTTGCCGGTCGGCGTGCCGGCGCAGCAGCCAGGGGGTCACCGTGATCAGAGCCGCGGCGGGCAGCACCACAGCGGGCAACCAGGGGTCGATCCAGGCCGCCAGGGCTGTGCCGACGCCGAGGACCACGGTGGCGGTGAGCAGTTGCGCGATGGTGTGCGCGAACAGCCACTCCAGCGTCTCGATGTCGGACAGCGCGACGGTAGCCAGGTCGCCGGAGCGACGTCCGCCGAGACCGCCCGGGGCGATCCGGGTGATCGCGTCGTACACCCGGGTGCGCAGGTCGGCGAGGATGCGGTAGGCGAGGTCGTGGGAGACGTACATCTCCCACCAGGTCGCCACGGTGACGATCGCGACCAGCGCGCCGAGGAGTGCCGTGACCACACCGACCGGCGTGGGGACACCCGCCACGGCCCGCCCCACCAGGGCGGCGCCGAGTACCGCCGTGGTCAGCCCGCCGAGCTGCCCGAGGAGGTTCGCCGTCAGGGTGCCCCGGAACGCGCGGGGATGCCCGGCGATCGCCGGCAGCAGCCGGCGCAGCGCACCGGGTCGTCTCGTCGCCGTCGGCCGGTCCGGTGCGGTCATCCGGACACCTCCTGAGCGGCGACCAGGTCGGCGTACTCGGGGCACGAGGCCAGCAGGTCCTCGTGGCGGCCCTCGGCGACGACCCGGCCGCGGCCCAGCAGCACGATCCGGTCGGCGTGCCGCACGGCGCTGAGCCGGTGGGCGATCACCAGGCAGGTCCTGCCCCGAGCGGCCGTGGCGAGCGCCTCCAGGATCGCGGCCTCCTGCCGGCCGTCCACGCTCGAGGTGGCCTCGTCGAGGATGAGCACCGGTGTGTCGGCGAGCAGGGCCCGGGCGATGGCCAGGCGTTGCCGCTGCCCGCCGGAGAGGGACGTGCCGCGTTCGCCGACCGGGCTGGCGTACCCGAGCGGCAGCGCCTCGATGAACCCGTGCGCGCCGGCGGCCCGCGCGGCGGCCACCAGGTCGGCGTCGGTGGCGTCCGGGCGGGCCAACCGCAGGTTGTCCGCCACGGAGCCGTGGAACAGGTACGTCTCCTGCGCCACCACGGTCACCGTGCGGCGCAGCGTCTGCGGGGTGAGGTCGCGCAGGTCCACCCCGTCCACGGTGATCCGACCGGTGGCCGGGTCCAGGTGCCGCAGCAGCAGGTTGGCCAGGGTCGACTTGCCGGCGCCGGAGCGGCCGACCACCGCGACGGTCTCGCCGGGGGCGAGGCGGAGGTTCACCTCCCGCAGCGCCGGCTCGGTCCGGCCGGGGTAGCGGTGGCTGACCGCGTCGAAGACCACGGCCGGACCGTGGTCGAACCGGCGGTCGACGTGTCCGCGGTGCAGGACGGTGGGCGGCGTGCGGAGCAGTTCGGTCAGGCCGTCGACCGCGGTGACGCCGAGGTAGCCGGCGTGCCAGTGCGCGCCCAGGTCGCGTACCGGCCGGAAGCACTCCACCGAGACGAGCAGCACCAGGAACACGGCAGCCGCGTCGGCCCGCCCGGCGTACGCGGCGACCGCCGCCGCCACGGCCGCGGCGGCGAGACCGGCCTGGATCAGCAGGGCGCTGATCCCGCTCTCGATCAGGGACAGGCGCAGCTGCGCCATCGTGGTGGTGTGCAGGTCGTGCGTACGTGCCTGGATTCCGTCCCGCATCCGGCCGACCGCGCCGAAGGCGCGCAGCGTCGCCGCGCCCTGGAGGGTGTCGAGGACGTCGGCGGCGAGCGCGGTGAACGCCGCCCACCGGCCGCGTCCACGGCGTAGCAGGGTGGCGTCCCAGATGCGGGGGACGGTCAGTACCAGCACCACGGCCGTGCCGAGCAGCCCGGCGGCGACCGGCTGCACGGTGGCGAGCCAGGCCACCAGTGCGGTCGGTACGGTGACCGTGACCACCACCTGGGGTAGGTAGCGGCGGTAGTAGGCGTCCAGCCCCTCCACGCCGTCGACGAGGGTGGCCTGGGTGCGGCCGGTGCGGGATCCGGCGAGCCAGGCCGGTCCCAGTTCGGCGAGCCGGGCAACCAGCCGGTCACGCAACCGCGCGCGGATCCGGGCGCCGGCGGCCGCGCCGGCGACCTCCCGGCACCAGAGCAGCGCCGCCCGCACCAGGATCACCCCGAGCGCCCCGACCAGTAGACCGGTAGCGGCGGCGAGGTCACGCCGGGCCGTCGCCGCCAGCGCGCCGGCGACCAGCAGCGCCTGACCGACGTACGCGCCCGACACGGCCATGCCGAGCGCCGCGCATCCGACGACCGGTCCGGTGACGGCACCGGCCAGCCGGATCAGTTCCCGGTGGACGATCACTCCTCCTCCAGCGGCTCGTCGGCCAACGCGCGCACCGTCGCGGTGTGCGCGTCGGCGAACACCCGCCCGCGTACGCCGAACACGTCGGCGAGCAGCGCCGGCGTCACCACGTCGCCCGGCGGCCCGTCGGCGCGTACCCGGCCGCCGGCCAGCGCCACCACGCGGTCCGTGAAGCGGGCGGCGTGGTCCAGCTCGTGGAGCACCGTCACCACGGTCAGGCCCCGCTCGGTGTGCAGCCGGCGCACCAGCGACAGCACCTCCAACTGGTGGCGGACGTCGAGGAAGGTGGTCGGCTCGTCGAGCAGCAGCACCGGGGTTCGTTGGGCCAGCGCGAGCGCGAGCCGGACCCGCTGCCGCTCTCCGCCGCTGAGCGTGTCGACCTGCCGGTCGGCCAGCCCGGTGACGCCGGTCGCGGCGAGCGCCGTGGACGCCTCGGCGTCCTCGGGCCGCCACAGCATGCCCAGCGGGCCCCGGTGCGGGTAGCGGCCCTGCGCGACGAGCTGTCGGACGGTCAGCCCGGGCACCGGCGGCAACTGCTGGTGCAGGACCGCCACCTGCCGGGCGACGTCCCGCCGCCGCTGCGCGTACGCGGGGCGGCCGTGCAGCAGCACCCGGCCGCTCTCGGGCCGGTCGGCGCCGGTGAGCAGCCGCAGCAGGGTGGACTTGCCGCAGCCGTTGCGCCCGACGAGCGCGACGGACTCACCGGCCCGGACGGTCAGCGACACCCCGTCGAGCACCACCCGGTCGCGGTAACGGTAGCGGGCCTGCTCGACGGTGAAGACCGGTTCGGTCACGACACCTCCACGTGTGGGGAGCGGCGGGCGACGACGACCAGCGCCACCGCCCCGAGCAGGGCGGTGACCGCACCGGCGGGCACCGCGAGCCGCTGCCCGGCCGACCCGGACTGCACCAGCAGGGTCAGCACCTGGGCCACCGCGTCCGCGCCGGTGACCATGGTGGCGCCGAGCAGGGCGGCGGCCGGCAGCGCACGGCGCAGGTCGGCCCCGCACAGGGCGCGGGCGACGTGCGGGACGACGAGCCCGACGAAGGCCAGCGCGCCGGCCAGGGCCACCGCGCCGGCGGCCAGCGCCACCGACAGGGCCAGACCCAGGGCACGCACCGGCCGGGGCGAGAGCCCGAGCGCGGCGGCGTGCCCGTCACCGGCCGCGAGCATGCCCAGCACGGCGGAGCAGAGCCAGGCCAGCAGCAGCGCCGTGGCCAGCCACGGCCAGGCGACGGACACGTGCGCCCAGACCCGCCCGTCCACCGAGCCGACGAGCCAGCGCAGCGCGTTGCCGAACCGGCCCGGCTGGTACGCGAGCAGCAGCGTGGTGATCCCGGCCAGCGCGGCCGAGCCGAGCAGCCCGTACGTCGCGATCTGGGCCGGGGAGCCATCGCGGGCCAGCACCCACATCAGCGAGCCGCCGGCGGCTCCGCCGAGCAGCGCCGCCACCAGCGCCCCGGCCGCCGAGTCCGCCGGAACCAGGCCGAGCTGGATACCGCCGAGCACGCCCAGCACCGCACCGGGGTTGACCCCGGCCAACTCCGGCGCGGCGAGCGGGTTACGCAGCACCGCCTGCAGCAGCAGCCCGGCCGCGCCGAGCCCGCCGCCCGCGAGCAGCGCGGTGGCCAGCCGGGGCAGCCGCAGTTCGACGAGGATCCGCTGCTCCAACGGATCCAGCTGCGGCCAGTCGACGCCCCGCCCGACGGCGAGTTCGGCGGCGACAGCGACGACCAGCGCAGCGACCGCCCACCACCACCTCACGACGTACCCCGGCGGCGGAGCAGCACCAGGCCGGAGAGGATGCCGATGGCGGCCGTCCACGCACCCAGCGGAGTCTCGGCCGGCGCGAACGCGTGTCGGGCGGCCAGGTCGGCGACGGTGGTGAACAGCGCGCCGAACGCCGCCGCCCAGGGCAGCAGGGCCCGGGCGTCGGCGTCCGGGCGTACCCGCCGGGCCACGTGCGGGGCGACGAACCCGATCCAGGCGATCGGACCACACGGGCCGACGACGACGGCGACCAGGACGGCGGCGAGCCCGAGCACCGCGACGCGCGCCCGCCCGACGTGCAACCCGAGCGCGGTGGCGGCCTCGTCGCCGAGGCGCAGCACGCCGAGCGCGGGCAGGACCGCCAAGACCAGCGGCCCGCACAGCAGTAGCCACGGCAGGGTGAGCCGCGCGTGGTCCCAGGTGATGCCGGTGAGGCTGCCCACCAGGTAGCGGAAGAGCGTGTCGTACTGCAGGCGGTCGGCGGCGGCCATCACCGCCAGCAGCACCGCCTGCAACGCCGTGGACATCGCCGCGCCGATGAGCAGGACCGCACCGGGACCACGGCCGGTCCCCGCCGCGGCCAGGCAGAGCGCGCCGCCGCCCAGGGCCCCTGCCAGGGCTACCACGGGCTGCGCCGCCGCCGGAACAGGGAGTGCCCAGACCACCACCACGGCGGCGGCGAGCGCGCCGCCGGTGGAGACCCCGAGCAACTCGGGTACGGCCAGCGGGTTGCGCAGCGCGGCCTGCATCAGCAGCCCAGCCACGCCGACGGCCGCCCCGCCGAGCAACGCCAGCAGCAGTCGGGGCGTCCGGAGTTCCCAGAGGACCACCTGGGCGACCTCGACATCGGCGGGTAGGGCAAGAGCGAGGGTCAACGCGATCGCCGCCGTCAGGGCGATCGGCAACGCGACCGCTGCCGGCCACCGACGAGCCGTCCGGGGCGGCGTGGGCGCCGCGCCGACGCTGCCGTCGGCGGCCGATGTCGGTGCCGTCACGCCGTGGCCTTGGCAACCGCCTCATCGAGGATCAGCCCCAACGCCCGGGTGCCCCGGCCGGAGGCCCACAGCTCCGACGGCACCTCGTGGGCGCGGCCCTCACGGACGGCGGTGATCCGCTTCCACACCGGGTTCTCGGCGTACTGGGCGGTGACCGTCTTGGCGTCCGGTCCGAAGGTGAACGACTGGATGAACACGATGTCCGGGTCGCGCGTCAGAATCTCCTCCACGCTGTACGCCTGGGCGGTGTCGAAGCCGCCCCCTTTACTCGGCCACGGGTAGTCGAAGACTTGGGCGAGCAGGTGGCCGAGCAGGTCGTCGGAGGTGTTCACGCCGATCGACGTGCCGCCGTACATCGCCAGCGCGGTCGTCTTCCGCAGGCCGCGCTGGTCGGCGGCGGCCCGGGCCGCGGCGAGCCGGTCCCGGAACTTCTGCTCGGCACTCGCCTGCTGCGCGCCCCGGTCGGCGAGCGTGGCGATGTCGCGCAGGTAGCGCACCGAGTCCTCGTAGGTCTTGACGCTGACCAGCCACAGCGGCGCGAACTTCTCGATCGCGGGCCGCAGCTGGTCGTGTACGCCGGCGAGGCCGATGACCAGATCGGCACGCGTGGTGGCGATCGACGCGACGTCCTCGTTGCCGAAGGTGCCGGGCAGCGTCGGCACCGCCGCGCCGGCGGCACCGAGGTAGTCGGGGCGGCCGATGAGCTTGGGCGTGGTCGTCGCCGCCGGAGTGAGGCCGAGTTCGACCAGGGCGTCGTCGCACAACCCCGTGAGGCACACGATCCGCTCCGGCTTCGCCTTGAGCGTGACGGTGGTGCCCCGGACGTCGGTGATGCTGAGCCGGTGCGCGACCGTCTCGACGGGCGGCGCGGAAGGGACGTCCGGCGTGGTGGCGGGAGCGGGGTCGGCGCTGCCACAGCCGGTCAGGACGGCTGCGGCGACGAGGAGAGCGGTGAGGGCGTTGCGATGACGTGTCACGGCCTGTACTTCCGATAGCGGATGGACCGCGAAACGATAATGGTTCTCATTGCATTTGGGCAAGACCGTTCACATGATCCTGACCGTTGCGGTCGGCGCGCCGACGCGGTCGAGGTGTTCGTGCTGCGGCACCAGGTCGCAGTGCTGCCTGGTGATTGACACCCCGGTCTTTCCTCGGGGGTCAGGTGGCGAGCCGGTAGCCGATGCCGCGGACCGTGTTGATCAGGTCGGGAGTGAGCTTGCGGCGCAGGTAGCCGATGTAGACGTCGACGACGTTGGAGCCCGGGTCATGGGCGAGCCCCCATACGCGGTCCAGCAACTGCTCCCGGCTGAGGACCTGCCCGGGGTGGCGCATGAGGGTCTCGGCGAGCAGGAACTCGCGGGCGGTCAGCTCGACCTGCCGTCCGTCGACGGTGGCAGTGCGCCGTACGAGGTCCAGGGTGACCTTTCCGGCGCGCAGGGTGGTCGGGGTGTCGCGACCGGGCTCGCGTAGCCTGGCCCGGATCCGGGCGAGGAGTTCCTCGAAGGAGAACGGCTTGGTCAGGTAGTCATCGGCGCCCAGGTCGAGGCCCGTGACCCGATCGGGTACGGCGTCGCGGGCGGTCAGCACGATCACCGCGAGGCGTTCGCCGCGGGCGCGAAGCTGCGCCAGGGTCGCGAGCCCGTCCTGGCCCGGCAGGCCGAGGTCGAGGATGAGCAGGTCGAAGTCGCCGCTGCGGGCGCAGGCGGCGGCATCGACACCGTTGTCTACCACGGTGGTCATGTAGCCGGCTGACCGCAGCCCTTTGGTGAGAAACGAAGCGATGCGTGGTTCGTCCTCGGCAATCAAGACGCGATTCACGGGCGCGACCCTCCTTCGTCGGGTAGGACCAGGGTGAAGGTGGAGCCGGCACCGGGGATGCTCTCGACGGCCACCGCGCCGTGATGGGCGTGCGCGATCGCGGCCACGATCGCCAGGCCGAGGCCGGCACCCTCGGCCCGCTGCCGCCCCTGTTCGGTACGCACGAAGCGCTCGAAGATGCGCTGCCGGTCTTCCGGGGCGATCCCGGCACCGGTGTCCCGCACCGAGATCACGACTCGTCCGTGGGCAGCGTTGCTGGACAACTCGATCAGGTCGCCCGGCCCGGTGAACTGAACCGCGTTCTGGCACAGCTGCGTCAGCGCCTGGGTGAGCCGCTGCCGATCGCCCCAGACCACGACCTCCTCAACGCGACCGAGACGCCACTGCCGGTCGCCGAGGGCGACGGCCTTGACGTATACGTCGTGGACGAGTTCGGCGATGTCCACCCGGCCCGGATGCAGGAAATCCGGCTGCTCTGCCTTGGCGAGCATCAGCAGGTCGTCGACGAGCCGATTCATCCGGTCCAGCTCGTCGGTGACCAGCGCGACCGTGTCCGCCCGCTCGGCCGGATCCTCACCCATCAGTTCCAGGTGGCCGCGCACGATCGTGATCGGCGTTCGCAGCTCGTGTCCGGCGTCGGACAGGAACGCCCGCTGCGCGGCGAACGCCCGGTCCAACCGGCCTACCATCGCGTTGAACGTGCGGGCCAGGTCGGCGACCTCGTCGCTGCCCGACACCGGGATGCGCCGGGACAGGTCCGTCTCCTCGATCTGCCGGGCGGTTTCGGTGACTGTGCGTAGCGGCCGTATCGCCCGGCCCATGGCCAGGTAGCCGCCCGCAGCCACCATGACCAGGACGAGCAGGCACACCAGGACGATCAGGTGGACCGCCCGATCAATCTCGGCCCGCCGCTCGGCGCCGAACTCGGCCACGACGACGTGGCCACGAACCGCGCCGTCGATCGTCACCGGCACCGCGAGCCATCGCGCGGAGCCGGCCGGCGTATCCGCGACCTGCCCGTAGAGGCTGTCGGTGAGAGCGGTCCACCGGGCCACCAGCGTCGGGTCGGTGACCAGATCATGCGGCGCGTCCGCAGTGCCCTGGTAGAACCGGCCATCCACGAAGATCAGCACGGCCTCCCCGTCCTGCGGCTCGTTGCGCAGCAGGTAGGTGTCGGCGATCGCGCGCAGGTTGGTGCCGAACGGCTGGCCGGTGGCCGGGTCCTGCCCGCCGACGAGGCGGCGGAACTCGGTCACCTCCTGCTGCATGTCCGTGGTGATCCGGTTCTCCAATTGGTTGAGCAGCACCTGCCGGATCACCACCACCGTCGACATCGAGGCGACGGCCAGCAAGGCCAATGCCCACCCGAGCAGACGCAGCCGCAGCCCCACCATGGGACGCAGCCGGACCCGCCATGGCGCGCTGGCCGGCGGCTCAGTCGTCGTCTCCGTCGTCGTCGGAGCCGCCATCGTCGTCGTCGGAACCGCTGCCATCGTCGTCGTCGGAACCGCTGCCGTCGGCGTCGTCGTCGCCGTCGTCGGCGTCTCCGGCGTCGTCATCATCGCCTCCATCGGTGGCTGGCCCGGTCGGGTCCTGCTCATTGTCGTCCGCGTCCTCGGGCCGTGCCCCGGTCGGTTCGACAATGTTGATCACCGGAACCGCTGGTGGCGGAGCCAGCGCCGGCAAGCCCACCCAGACCAGCAGCCCAATGAGGCCTGCAAGCCCGAGCCCGGTGGCCACCCGCTGCGCGCTCATGACCGTGACGCTGCCCGTTCCGGATAAGGCAAGCATGAGCGGCGGATGAGAACACTCTCATCGAACGCTGGCGAACGCCCGCACAGGGCGCGGCCCGACCTCGGGGAGGTCGGGCCGCGGGATAGAGATGCGGAATGGTCAGTCAGCGGAGTCCGCCGAAGCTGGCGAACCGGCCGAAGCTGGCGAACCAGCCGAGTCGGCACCAGCCGGCGCCTTCTTCGGCCGCGGATTCGGCGAGTCCGCCGAGTTGTCGCTGACCGCCCGCTTGGCCGGCGGGTTCGGCGAGTCGGCGGTGGAGGCGGTCGGGCTGTCCGCCGACTCCGGTGACGTGTCCACGGCGCCCGCGGGCGAGTCGGCGGAATCGAACGGGGACGCGTGCGGGCTGTCGGCGGACTCTACCGAGCCCGCGGAGTCGTCCGAGCCGGCCACATCGTCGTACTGGACGGCGATGGGCTTGACCTTGTCCTGGTCCTGAAGGTCGATCCGGTCGCTGGCGACGGCCGCGCCGCCCAGCCCGGCGAGGATCGCGGCGGCGCCGGTACCTGCTGCGGCGATCCGCCACGGTCGGGTGATTCGCATGATGGGGTCCTCCCTTGGATGTGCGGTTATGTACGACGGTCCTGGACGGGCATGAGATGGTTCTGAGCTGCCGGTGAGAGCTGCCTCATCCGGCGCTGGCGAGCCAGGCGGCGGCAAGGTCGAGGCGGGCCCGGGTTGCGGCGGGCCAACCGGGCTCCTGCACCCGATGCGGGCCCGTGGCCAGGGACAGCACCACCGCGGCAACGCGACGGCGCAGGCTGGCCGGGTCGACGTGGGTGTCGAAGGCGGCCAGCCACTCGGCACCGAGCCGGTTGATCGTGGGTGCGCGGCCCGGATCTATCTGGGCCAGTACGCTCAGGTGGCCGAGCAGGCAGGCCAGGTCGTCGGCGCGGTTCCCGGCGCCGGCGGTGTCGATGTCAAGCAGTCCGGTGATGTGCCGGCCACTGACCAGCAACTGGCTCTCGTAGAGATCCCCGTGCACCGCCGTGACCGGCTCCGGCGCCACGCCGGCCACGATCTCGGCGGCGAGATCACCGGCCTGGGCGGCCCGGTCGGGAAGGGCGGCGGCGACGACGGACGCATAGTGGGCGGCCTTGTCCGGCCACGAGGCCCGGGACGGGCCGACCGCGAGGGTGTCCGGCAGCCGTTCCAGCAGCGACAGCACCTGCCGCGCGGACGGCGTCGGGGCACCGCGTGCCAGAGCGTGACGCAGCGTACGGCCGGGCAGGGACTGGAGAGCCAGTAGCCCGTCCGACGTGTAGCCGAGGCTGCACGGGGCGGGTACGCCGGCACCGGTGAGCAGCCGGTGTCGTTCGTGCAGCGCGGTTATCCGGCGCGGGCGGACCACCTTGAGGAACAGGCGGTCCCGGCCGGCGACGGCCTCGACGACCGCGCGCCGACCGGGCCGGTAGGCGCGCACCCGCAGCCGGGGCCGCTCAGCGCTGTACCCCAACTCGGTGAGCAACCGCCCGACCGCGACCGGGTCGGTGGCCGCGGGCAGGGCCGGCAGGTGCGGGTCGTGTGGGAACCGCCAGACCGCGACGCGATCGACGCCGTCGTCGAGCAGCAGGGTGCCGCCCGGCGTGGGGGCGGTGGTGGCCGCGAGCCGCTCAAAGCTGATCCGCCCGTCCCGCCAGGCCACCCGGACGTGGTACCCGACGGTGCAGCCGCGGCCCGGCTGGTGATCCACCTGTGTGGCGCGCCACGACAGCATCCGACCGCCGGCCGGTGCGAGGGCGGCGGCGAGCGGGCCGGCCGCGTCCGGCCCGGTCAGCAGGTCGAGGTCGGTGTCCACCGCGGCGGGTGGCTCGTCGGTAACGGTCATGCCGTCGACGGTGCCGGTCGGGCGTGAGTCATTGATAAGCCGCCGGTGAGAAACCTCTTAACGGTGTGACTACTACGCCGAGTGAGAAACCGATGGGATCACGCAGCGGATCCGCGACGTGCTGCGGGAGCAGGCCCGCCGGGCCGGGGACGCCACGTGAGCCGGTCAGCGGTGGCCCTGGACTCGCAGAGCGTGGAAGACCCCCGGCAACGTCGGCGAGTCGAGCCAGGGCATCGATACGGCGAAGAAGAGAAGGGGCGCAAGCAGCACAATCGCCACCGGCACCCCTCGGCCGGCTTCTCGCCTGGTCGTCACCGGGGCGTCGGAGGTCACCGGGTCCCGCGCTGGGCGGCGGTTAGCGTGGGGCCATGGAGCGTATCGAGTTCCGTACCATCGAGCGGGAGCTTGGCGTCGGAGGGCTGCTTCCGACGCTCGTCCCCTACCTCAACGGCGTGGCTTTGCCTGATCTGGTGCGTCGGGTCGAGTTGCCCTCTGCGCGCCGGGAGGGAAACCCGGACCTCGCGGGCGGATACGCAGGTCTGCTGAAGGACGAGGTGTGCTGGCCGAGCCGCCACTACCTCGGCGACCCGGTCCTCAGCCATTTCGGCACCGGCGACACCGTCCTGCTCGGGTGCGTGTGCGGTGAATGGGGCTGCTGGCCGTTCACCGCGATCGTCACGGTGACCGCGGACAGGGTCGCCTGGTCCGGGTACCGCACCGGGTATCGCGACTGGGACTACCGCGAGCTGCGTGACATTGCCTTCGACCGCAGCCAGTACGAGCAGGCGTTGCGGGCGACAGCTGACTGACGTGACCACGACCGAACACCACCTGATCGACGGCGGTGGGGCCGGCACCACGGGCGGCACGCCCTCGGTCAGGTCGGCGGCGATCCGCTCGTTGACTGCGCGGGGGCGGTCTTCCGGCACCTCCTGCTGCTCAGGGCTGACGAACGGCCTCGCCGGCGATTTCAATCTGGACCTTCTTTCCGACCAGGACACCACCGCTCTCCAGAACGACGTTCCAGAGCAGGCCGTAGTCCTCACGATCGATCTCCGCCGTCGCACTGAAGCCGAAGATGTCCTGCCCGTACGGATCCCGCCGAGCGCCACCGAATTCCACCTGAAGGTCGACCGGTCGGGTGATCCCCTTGACGGTCAAATCGCCGGTGAGCACGAATCTGCCGCTCGTGCGATTCTGTGGGTTGGGAATGTTGCCCGGCACCGATCTCCGGCTGAGCCCGTTATTGCGTAACCGCGCCCAATAGAAGATGGGGTCGTCGACCGGCTGCCATTTAATTCCCGTGCTGCGATACTCCAACGTGGGGTAATTTTCCACGTCGAGAAAGTCGGCGCTGCTCAGGTGTGTGTCCCGGTCGGTATTTCCGGTGCTGATGCTCGCCGTCTGGATCGTTGCGACGACCGACGAGGCCAACGGGTCCTCCGCCACGGCGATTTGGGCGGTGGCCTCGCCGAACTCACCGCGCACCGGACTCACCATCATGTGCCGGGCGAGGAAACCGATCCGCTTGTGTGCCGGATCGAGGAGATATGTCCCGGCTGCTGGAATGATCATGCCATCCCAGAGTCGTGTGGCTAAACCGGTCATCGGCGTGCTTTCCCCCTCACCCTTTCCAGGGTCTTTCCGAGTTTGCAACCGCAGCGTGGTCCGCGGATCAACTGGAACACTCGTCTCCCAGCCCAGCATAGGAGCACACTCCACCACATCTCAGTCACCGGAACCATGCCGAGGTCCCCGCCTCCTCGGGGAGGCGTCGCCGGCGCCGGTACGCAATTCGGTCATTCCCGTACCGATAAAGACGGCGAGCGGAGCGCGGCCCGCCCATCAATCGATTCTGGTCGAGCGCCGGCGGCGGCCCCGCCGCCTCCCGCCGGCCGGTTGTGAGCGACCTCACCTGGTCCGGCCCAGAAGCGACCGGCGGCGCGGGCACGTCGCCGGCCGTCCGGCGCTGCCTTTCGCGGGTGCGCCGATGCCCTGCCGCCGCATCAGCCGGAGGCTGCCAGGCGGTACGCCCAAGGCCCGGCATTGACCGGCGCGCGCCGCCAGGAGCCAATTGCGCGACCGCGCTCGGGCGGCGCGGCGGACGCCGTCGGGTAGCGATTGTCGCTTGCCGGCAGAGTTTACGGCGGTGACGGTGGGCCCGTGACGGACCGTCGGCGCATTGACGCCAGCCTCGTCCGGCGACTGATCGCCACGCAGTTTCCACACTGGGCTGACCTGCCGATCCGACCCCTGCAATGCCAGGGCTGGGATAATTGGACGTACCACCTCGGGTCCCGGATGTCGGTGCACTTGCCCAGCGCTTCGTCGACCCGCTGGCGGTCGAGAAGTAACACCGGTGGCTACCGGCCCTCGCGCCGAGGCGCAGCAGGTCCGCCGCGGAAAGCATGGTCAGATAGATGCTGGCGTACGCGAACGCCAGCACGCTGCCGAGCAGCACCGGGGGCACCGTCGTCAGGATCATCGCCGGTAGGGCAGTGAACCCGAGACGGCACCGAGAACTGGGGGCCGGCCGAGATCCGGGGAAACGCGATCAGGGATCTCGCCGCGCTGAACAAGGTCGGAATGTTGCCGTGGGACGAGTGGACGGATGGCGGCCTCCTACCAGGGCGACACAGGCCCCGCAAGGACGACTTCGTCAACGAGGTCCTCGGCGTGCGCGACAGGACGGAGGCTCCGCTCGTCAGCTGTACCCCGGAGACCGCGACGGTCTCCGACACCCGACGGAGCTCATCACCCCGGTAGTGCTCTATGTGCGGCAGTTTGGGATGCCGACGGCGCACGGTCGACCGTCGCGACGACGGCGTCAACCTCGAACTCGACCAGCCACTCCGGATCGAGGAAACGTGATACTTCCACGAACGTGCACGCCGGTCGTACCTGATAGAACCGTTCGCCATGGGCACGCGCCGCCTCCCGCCAACGGGTGATGTCAACCAGCATGACCCTGGTCCTGATGACGTCAGCCAGCGTCGCACCGGCCTCGCGCAGCGCCTGCTCGGCGATGTCCAGGAAACGCACGGACTGCGCGTACACATCTCCCAGCCCAGCCGTGGCACCGTCGTCCGCGATCGGCGCGGTGCCGGCCACGGATACGTACGGCCCGATACGCACGGCGCGTGAGAAGCCGATCTCCGGTTCCAGCGGTGAGCCCGAGGTCACCAAGTGTCGGAAAGAGTGCACGACACAAGAGCATCGCAGGGCAGCGACCGCGCCGGTGTCCCTCCGGGCGTATCGGGCGCGGCGCCTGGAGGGACTCATCTCGCCCAAGCGGCGAGCCTTGGGTGTGTTCCGGAGGCCGCGTACACGGCCAGGAGGTGCTTGATACCTCGCAAGATCCGATACTACTTTCGGCACGATCACGCGATCGGCCGGACGCCAGCTCGTCACCGCGTTGCGAGCGATCGGGTGCATCACGTCGGGCCGGCCGAGCGCCCGGCCCGCAGCGGCCCGACCAGCAGCGGCAGCACGGTCAGCACCGCGCACAGCACCGCCATCACCAGCAGCGCCGGCCGGAGCGTGAGCGCGGCCACCGACCAGCCACCCAGCAGCGCCCCCACCGGCAGCCCCACGAACGCCAGCGATCCGGCCATTCCCAGCACCCGGGTTTGCAACTCGGCCGGTACCCGCTCGTACAGCGCCGCTCCGAGCAGCGGGTTGACCGTGGCGATCCCGATCCCGGACAGGAACGTCACCACCAGCACCGTCACCAGATGGTCGGTGAGGGCCAGGGCGAGCAGCCGGGGCGCGCCGCTGACCGCCGCGCCGACGGCGAAGACGAGCGTGCGCGGCAGTCGGGGACCGACCACGGTGAACACGACGTTGCCCAGCAGCGCGCCGGCGGCGAACACCCCGAGCACGAGACCGAAGCCGGCCGGGTCACCGAGCACGTCGCGGACCCACAGCGGCACCCAGACGGCGGTGTGCGCGGCGGCGAACATGTTCAGCGCCGAGATCACCACCAGCATGGTCAGCAACACCCGGTCGGTACGCAGGTAGCCGAACCCGGCGCGCAGCGCCCGCAGATAGGGCTGGCTCGGCGCGGCCGGCGCGTCGGCGGCGGGTGGGCGCACCAGCACCCCGACCAGCAGCGCGCAGAGCGCGAAGCTGCCCGCGTCGATCCAGATCGCCCGGGTCACGCCGACCCAGTCGATGAGCAGGCCACCGAGCACCGCGCCGAACAACGCGACCCCCCGGGACAACCCGTCGTAGGCGGAGGTCAGCCGGATCAGCTGCACGCCGGCGCGCTGCGCCGCCGGCCGGAACAGCACATGCTTGACCCGGTCGCCGATGCCGCGCAGCGCACCCGCCACGGCGACCAGGGCGAGCAGCGCCCCGAAGCCGAGCCACGGGGTCAGGGCGACCACCGCCATGGCCACCGCGCTGGCCGCGTCCACCACCACCGAGGTGCGCCGCACCCCGAACCGGTCGGCCCACGGGGTGGCCAGCGAGCTGGAGAGCATGTACGGCAGGAACTCCGCCGCCGCGACCAGGCCCATCTTCGCCGGGCTGCCGGTGGTGGTGAGCACCAGCCACGGGATCGCCACGACGGAGACGCGGCTGCCCAGGTTGGAGATGAGGTCCGCGGCGACCAGGGTGACCAGCTCCCGGCGCGCGGCGGACCGGTCGGGACGGGTGCCGGCCTCCGGGCGGGCCCGGGGCTCCGGCCCGGCGTCGGCCGTCACGCCGGCTCGCCGACCGGGTCGGTGCGGTGACCCGAGGCGTACCGGTCGCGCAGTGCCCGCTTGTCCACCTTGGCCGACCGGTTCAGCGGCAGTGCGTCGACGAACTCCACCCCGCCCGGGGCCCAGGTCTCGCTCAGCTCGGTGGTGACCAGGTCGATCAGCTCGCCACCGGTCACCGTGGCGCCGGGAGTGCGGACCACGTACGCGTACGGCAGTTCGCCGGCCACCGGGTCGGGTACGCCGATCACCGCGGCGGCGCGGACCCCGGGGTGCCCGGCGAGGACGTCCTCGATGGGGCGGGAGTAGATCGGCCAGCTGCGCTGGCGGGTGAGGATCCGGTCCTGGGACCGGTCGACCAGGTAGAGGTAGCCGTCGGCGTCGAGGTAGCCGATGTCGCGGGTGCGTACCCAGCCGTCGACCAGTGTCTCGGCGGTCAGCTCCGGTTGGCCGTGGTAGCCGTGGAAGCTGAGGTTGGTGCGGACCCAGACCTCGCCGTCGACGCCCGGCGGCAGTGCGCGGCCGGCGTCGTCGCGGATCTCGACGGTCACGTCCCCGTACGGTTTGCCGCAGGAGCGCAGCCGCTGCGGGTGCGCCGGGTCGTCGGTGAGGCCGGGCAGCGCGCTGATCACCACGGCCTCGCTGAGTCCGTAGACGATCCGCAGGCAGGGGCCGAAGCGGGCGATGGCCTGGCGCAGCCGGGCGGGCGCGGCCGGCCCGGCACCCACGTTGAACATGAACATGGCGGAGAAATCCGCGCCGGGCAGGGCCGGATGGTCGAGCACCTCGTAGAGCATCGGCGGGGTGACGAAGGTGGAGGTGATCCGTTCGGCGTGCACGGTGCGGATGAACGCCTCCGGATCCCACTGCTGGCGCAGGAAGAGCACCCCGCCGGTGAAGAGGTTGAACAGCGAGGTGATCTGGCCGCTGGCCAGCCACATGGGCGAGTGGGACAGGTGGCGCAGCAGCGGGAACCCGGCGGCCCGGAAGCCGGCGGCCAGGGCGAGGACCTGCCGGTAGAAGCTCTCCCGGTGGTGCACCAGCTTGGGGGTGCCGGTGGTGCCGCTGGTCTGCAAAAACGACTCCGGTTCCGGCACCCGGTCGGGCAGCGCGACACCGGTGACCGGGGTCAGTTCCGCGCCCAGACGCAGCACCGGCACGCCCGGCAGCGCGGCGGCGATCCGGGCGCCGAGCCCGTCGGTGGCGTCGGCGTGGTGCACCAGGACGTCAGGGCGGGCCAACCGGACGAACTCGTCGACCTCCCGGGGCGAGGTGACCGGGGCGACCCACATCGTCCGGCAGCCCAGCAGGTGCAACGCGAGTTGCAGCAGCGGCCCCTGCACCGTGTTGCCGAGCAGCACCAGCACCGCCGAGCCGGGCCGTACGCCGTGGGCGGTCAGCGCGCCGGCGAGGCCGCGTACCTCGTCGGCGACCTCGGGGTAGGTCAGCCGGCGTCCGTCGCCAACCAGCGCCTCCCGGGTGCCGAAGGTGGCGAGGAGGTCCAGCGCCTGGTGGACGTAGCTGGTCGGTCGATCGGTCATCGCGCAGCCCCCAGTCGATGCGTGGCGGTCACCGTGGCGGCCCGCGGCTCACGTCGGGGCGATTGGCCGGCAGCGGTGTCCGGGCAGGTCACGGCGGGTGGAGCCGGCGGGAGACCGGGTCACCGCCGCCACCCGAGCCTAGGCGGGTGGGGCCGGCACCGAACAGGGCCGAACGGCGGCCGAGTCCACACAGTGGACATTTGATCATGTCGATCGGGTTGATTGACGCTCGTCAGAACCGGCGGATAGTTTCCGTCCAACGCCCGGCCCTGGCGATCATGAAGCCGGCCTGGGCTGCCACAGATGGAGGTTCCCTTGCTGACCCCGAAACGATGGCAGGTCATAGTTTCCGCGGCCACCCTGCTGGTGGTGGCCGCCCCGGCCATGGTCGCCAGCGCCGGTCCGTCGGACGCCGACACCGCCCGGCACACCCGGGGCGAGTGGGCGGGCACCTGGGCCGCCGCCGTCACCCGCGGCAACACCGTCGGCCTGACCAACACCGGCCTGAACAACCAGAGCATCAGGATGACCGTGCGCACCAGCGTCGGCGGCGACCGGCTGCGGGTCCGGTTGAGCAACCTCTACGGCGAGCAGGCCGTCGAGGTCGGCCACGCCACCGTCGCCCGGCCCAACCACACCACCGTCGACGACCGCGCCGACATCGACCCGGCCAGCCTGCGCGAGCTGACCTTCGGCGGGGCCACCTCGGCGACCATGAACCGGGGCGCCGAGCTGCTCAGCGACCCGCTCGACCTCGTGGTCGCCGAGCGCGAGGAACTGGTCGTCACGCTGCACTTCCCGGTACTCACCGGGCCGGTCACCTTCCACGGCCAGTCCAAGGTCACCACCTTCATCGGTGCCACCGACCTGACCACCGCCACCGGCGGCGCCGGCTTCACCATCCGGCCGAACTGCTGCTGGATGTTCCTGTCCGGGCTGGACGTGCAGCGCCGGCACACCCCCGGCGCCATCGTCGTGCTCGGCGACTCGATCGGCGACGGCAACGGCAGCACCGTCAACGCCCACAAGCGCTGGCCGGACCTGCTCGCCGACCGGCTGAGCGCCGCCCGGCCCGAGGCGCGTACCCCCGGGGTGCTCAACCTCAGCCTGGCCGGCAACCGGCTCAACCACGAGGGCCCCGAGCCCGGCGCCGGTGGCTTCCCCGGCTACCCCGAGTTGGGACCGAACGCCCTCGCCCGGCTCAACGAGGACGTCTTCCCGCAGACCGGGGTGAAGACGCTGGTCACCCACCTCGGCATCAACGACATCTGGATGTCGGGCGACTCCGCCGAGCGGATCATCGCCACCCTGCGGCAGATCAACCAACAGGCCCGGGCGCGCGGCCTGCGCAGCCTCGCCGCCACCCTCACCCCCTACGAAGGGCACGGCAACCCGGGGGTGTGGACGCCAGAGAAGGACGCCACCCGGCAGGCGGTCAACGCGTGGCTGCGGGGAGCGGGCGCGCGGGAGTTCGACGGCCTGCTCGACTTCGACGCCGTCCTGCGTGACCCGGCACAGCCGAGCCGGCTGCTGCCGGCGTACGACTCGGGCGACCACATCCACCCGAACGACGCCGGCAACAAGGCGATGGCCGACGCCGTCCCACTGCGCCTGCTCGGCCTGTGACCTCCGGGTGGGGCGGCGGGTGGCCCGCCGCCCCACCCTCCGTTCCCGGGGAGGAAACGTGGACGTCGACGAGATCCTGTCCGGCCTCTACCAGGAGGCGGGCCGGCAGGACCCCTACCCGTGGTACGCGGCCCTGCACGCGCTCGGACCGGTCAGCGCGGCCCCGGCCCGGCCCGAGCACCGCACGGTCAGCGCGGTCGCGGTCGGGTACGACCTGGTCGACCGGGTGCTGCGCGACGCCGCGTGGCGCAAGGGCACCCCGCCGGGCTGGTCGGAGCAGGAGGTGCTGCGCACCTTCATGTCCTCGATGATGTTCACCGATCCACCCGACCACACCCGGATGCGGGCGGTGTTCACGAAGGCGTTCACTCCGCGTCGGCTGGGCGCGCTGGAACCGGTGATCGTCCGGGTGGTGGACCGGCTGCTCGACCGGATGGCCGAGACCGGTGCCGGCGGCGCGGAGATCGACTTCGTGGCCGACTTCGCGTACCCCGTACCGGCGTTGGTGATGGCGGAGTTCGTCGGCCTGCCCGAGGCGGACCTGCCCTGGTACCGGCAGCGGGTCGACTGGATCGACGAGTTCCTGGACGTGGCCGGCAAGACGCCGCAGCGGCTGGCCCGGGCCAACCAGGCGGCGGCGCAGCTGCGGGCGTACTACCGGGACCTGATCGCGCACCGCCGCCGCCGGCCCGGCGAGGACCTGATCAGCGCACTGGTCGGGGCGCTCGACGCGCACGAGGTGGAGCTGACCGAGGACGAGCTGATCAGTAACCTGATCGTGCTGTTCAACGCCAGCTTCGTGACCACCGTCTACCTGCTCAGCAACGGGCTACCGCTGTTGCTGGCCCACCCGGACACCGTCGCGGCGCTGCCCGGCGACGACGCGCTGGCCCGTGGCTGCGTCGAGGAGGTGCTGCGAATGCAGTGCCCGGTGCACTTCCTGGCCCGCGTCGCACCGGCCGACACCGACCTGGGTGGCGTGGCGGTGCGCGGGGGCGAGAACGTGCTGCTGATCATCGCGGCGGCCAACCGGGACCCGGCCCGGTTCTGCGATCCGGACCGCTTCGACCCGCGTCGGGACGGCCCACCGTCGCTCGCCTTCGGCGTCGGCCCGCACTTCTGCCTCGGCGCGGCCGTGTCCCGGCTGGAGGGACGGCTCGCCCTGCCCCGGCTCTTCGCCCGTTTTCCGAACCTGACGCTCACCCGTACCCCGACGTACAGCGGGAGTCTCTTCCTGCGCGGGATCGACAAGCTCGTCGTCTCGACCGGCGGATAGGAGCCGACATGTCTCTCGACCCCCAGGTGGTGGCGTACCGGGCCGCGCGGGCGGCGGCCGGCACCCCGCCGCTGTACACCCGGACCCTCGCCGAGGCCCGCGCCGCCGACCTCGCCGCGATCCGCGCCGGCGGCGGCGACGTCGAACCGGTGCACGAGGTACGCGACACGCACCTTCCCGGCCCCGCCGGCGACCTGCCGGCGCGCATCCACCGGCCGGCCGGGGACGGTCCGCTGCCCACCCTGGTCTACTTCTTCGGCGGCGGGTGGACCCTCGGCAGCGTCGACACCGCCGACGGGATCTGCCGACGGCTGGCCAACGCCACGCCCTGTCAGGTGGTGACCGTCGGCTACCGGCTCGCCCCCGAGCATCCCTTCCCGGCGGCGGTGCAGGACTGCCACGCCGCCACCGCGTGGCTCGCCGTGCACGCCGCCGAGTTCCGCGTCGACCCGGACCGGCTGGCCGTCGGCGGGGACAGCGCCGGCGGCAACCTGGCCGCCGCGGTGACCCTGCTGGCCCGGTCCCACGGCCCCCGCCTCGCCGGCCAGCTGCTGGTCTACCCGAACACCGACCAACGGGCCGACGGTGCCCCGGCCGGTGACGAGGATCCGCTGCTGTTCAACCGGCACTCCGTCGACTGGTACCGGAACCACTACCTGGCCGACCCGGCGGACGCGACGCACCCGCTGGCCTCGCCGCTGCTCGCCGACGACCTGTCGGGCCTGCCGCCGGCCCTGGTCGTCACCGCCGAACACGACCCGCTGCGCGAGCAGGGGGAGCGGTACGCCGAGCGCCTACGCGCGGCCGGCGTGCCGGTACGGCTCACCCGCTACGCCGGGATGATCCACGGCTTCTTCGCCATGCCGGGGGTCTTCGACGCCGGCCGGCGGGCGCAGGACGAGGCGGCGGCCTTCCTGCGCGACCGCTTCGCCGGAACCGGCCCGACCGTCACCTCGACGCCGGGCGGCCCTCGATGACCGACACGGTGCTGCACGTGCCCCGCTCCGGGTCGGCGCCGGGCTTCGACGTGCCGCCGACGGCGACAGGAGGGCCGGTGACGACCTCGTCCAGATTCGTGCCGCCGGCCAGCGTGGCCGAGTTCGCCGCGCTCGCCCGGGCGGTGCTGCCCACCCACGTCTGGGACTTCGTCGACGGCGGCAGCGGCGCCGAGACCACCCTGGCGGCCAACCGGGCCGCGCTGGACCGGGTCGCCGTGCTGCCCCGGATGCTCACCGGGGTGGAGAACCCGCGGACCGACGCGACGCTGCTGGGCCGGGAGCAGGCGATGCCGGTGGCGGTCGCGCCGATGGCGTACCAGCGGCTGCTGCACCCCGACGGCGAGCGGGCGCTCGCCGCGGCGGCCGGGACGGCCGGCGTGCCGTACGTGCTCAGCACGCTGAGCAGCAGCCCGATCGAGGAGGTGACCGCCGCGGCCGGCGGGCCGGTTTGGTTCCAGCTCTACTGGCTGCGCGACCGGGGCCTGGTCACCGACCTGCTCGACCGCGCGCACGCCGCCGGCTGCGCGGCGCTCATGGTGACCGTGGACGTGCCGGTGCTCGGCCGTCGGCTGCGCGACGTCCGCAACGCCTTCGCGCTGCCCCCGCAGGTCACCGCGGCCAACCTGCCCCGGGGGCGGGATGACCTGGCGCACGCCGGCACCCCCGGCGTGTCCGCGATCGCCCGGCATACCGACGCGGTCTTCGCCCCGGCCCTGCGCTGGGCGGACCTGTCCTGGCTGCGTGCCCGTACCCGACTGCCCCTGCTGGTCAAGGGCATCCTCGACCCCGGTGACGCGGTGCGGGCGGCAGACAGCGGCGTGGATGCGGTGGTGGTGTCCAACCATGGTGGCCGCCAGTTCGACGCCGCCCCGGCCACTGCCACCGTGCTGCCGGAGGTGGTCGCCGCGGTCGACGGTCGGGTCGAGGTGCTGCTGGACAGCGGCGTGCGTGGCGGCACGGACGTGCTGCGCGCCCTCGCCCTCGGCGCCGCCGGGGTGCTGCTCGGCCGGCCCGCGTTCTGGGCCCTCGCCGCCGGCGGCCAGCCGGCCGCCGAGGCGGCTCTGGCGCTGCTCGGCGCCGAACTGCGCGACGCCCTGACCCTGTGCGGCTGCGCCGACCCCGCGCAGGCCCGGCAGCTGCGCACCCTGATCGGCGGGTGAGCGTGAACGCCCCGGTGGAGCTGACCGTCGCCGACCTGCACCCGGCCGTCGACGACCCCGTACTGAACTCGATGAACTTCCTCAACGAGGTCGCCGGGCGTTGGCCGGACGCGGTGTCGCTCGCCGCCGGCCGCCCGTACGAGGAGTTCTTCGACGACGACGCGCCGCGCCGCTGGCTGCAGCGGTTCCGTCGACACCTCGTCGAGGACCTCGGTCAGCACCCGGCGCAGGCGAACCGCACCCTGTTCCAGTACGGCCGGACCAAGGGCATCGTGCACCACCTGATCGCCCGTAACCTCGCCGTTGACGAGGAGACGCACGTCGACCCGGAGGCCGTCGTGGTGACCGTCGGCTGCCAGGAGGCGATGTTCCTGGTGCTGCGGGCGTTGCGCGCCGGGCCACGTGACGTGCTGCTCGCGGTCGCCCCCACGTACGTCGGGCTGACCGGCGCGGCCCGCCTGGTCGACCTGCCGGTCCGGCCGGTGGCCGGTGGCCCGGCCGGGGTGGACCTGGCCGACCTGCGCGCCCAGACCCGCCACGCCCGGGCGGCGGGGTTGCGCCCACGGGCCTGCTACGTGATGCCGGACTTCGCCAACCCGTCCGGCGTCAGCATCAGCCTGGCCGACCGCCGCCGGCTGCTCGACCTGGCCGCCGAGGAGGAGCTGCTGCTGGTCGAGGACAACCCGTACGGGCTGTTTCCCGCCGGTGAGCAGGGCCGGCTTCCGACGCTCAAGGCGCTGGACACCCGACGTCGGGTGGTCTACCTCGGTTCGTTCGCCAAGACGGTGCTGCCCGGGGCCCGGGTCGGGTACGTGGTGGCCGACCAGCGGGTCGCCGAGACCGACGGCAGCGTCGGGCTCCTCGCCGACCAGCTCGCCCGGATCAAGAGCATGGTCACGGTGAACACCGCGCCGCTGGCCCAGGCGGTGATCGGCGGGGCGCTGCTGGAACACGACTGTTCGCTGGTGACCGCCACCGTCCGGCAGCGCGCCGCGTACACCCGCAACCTGCGGCACCTGCTCGCCGGCCTGGCCCGTCGGTTCCCGGCACCCTCGCCGGTGACCTGGACCGTCCCCGCGGGTGGTTTCTTCGTCGTGGTGAGCGTGCCGTTCCCGGTGGACGACGCGCTGCTGCGCCGTTCCGCCGAGCGTCACGGGGTGCTGTGGACGCCGATGGCGCACTTCTACGACGACGGTACGCCGGTGCGCGCACTGCGCCTGTCGGTCAGCGCGGTCACCCCGGAACAGATCGACCTCGGCCTGGACCGGCTCGCCGCGCTCGTCGCCGACGAGTCCCGGCGCACCGCAGCGCCCGACGACCGCCGGACCCGGTGACGACGCACCGAGGCCGACCCGCCGCCGCTCGTGCTTCCACGTGTCCCAATCGGACGGTCATAATGGGCCGCATGGTCGCTTGGGAGTACGCCCTGCTGGTCCGCCGCTACCAGGGGCAGGGACGCAATTTCCACGTCTCGTTCGTCTGGTATGGGCCCGAGGGGTCGCGCACCGACGTCACGGCGTACGGCGACACCGCCATCGCGCACCTCAACCGGGTCGGCCGGGAGGGCTGGGAGCTGGTCTCCGCCGCCGAGGACGTCAACAACGTGCAGGGCAGCACCGAGGTGCACCGCTACCACCTCAAGCGCCCGATCGGCTGACCGCCCGGGGCGGCGCGGCGGCGCCACCCCGGAAGGCGTCCAGTCAGCCCAGGTCGACGGCGGGGTAGAGCGGGAAACCGGCCAGCAGCTCGCCGGCCTGCCGGCTCACCTTGTCCGCCAGTGCCGGGTCGAGGACGTACTTCGCCTTCGAGGCGCTGCCGTCGGCGTTGGCGCCCGGCGTGGTCTGGCTGAGCACGGTGTGGATCAGCTCGGCGGTGGCGTCCATCTCCGCGGTGCCCAGGCCCCGGGTGGTCAGCGCCGGGGTGCCGATGCGGATGCCGGAGGTGTACCAGGCGCCGTTCGGGTCCTGCGGGACGGCGTTGCGGTTGGTGACGATCCCCGAGTCGAGCAGCGCCTGCTCCGCCTGGCGGCCGGTCAGGCCGTACCCGGAGACGTCGATCAGCACCAGGTGGTTGTCGGTGCCGCCGGTGACCAGCTTCGCGCCCCGGCGCAGCAGCCCGTCGGCCAGCGCCTGCGCGTTGGCCACGATCCGGGACGCGTAGTCGGCGAAGTCGGGGCGACGGGCCTCGGCCAGGGCGACGGCCTTGGCGGCCATCACGTGCGGCAGCGGGCCGCCGAGCACCATCGGGCAACCCCGGTCCACCTGGTCGGCCAGCTCCGGCCCGCAGAGCACCATGCCGCCGCGCGGACCGCGCAGCGACTTGTGGGTGGTGGTGGTGACGATGTGCGCGTGCGGCACCGGGTCGAAATCGCCGGTGAAGACCTTGCCGGCGACCAGGCCCGCGAAGTGCGCCATGTCGACCATGAAGGTGGCGCCGACGGAGTCGGCGATCTCCCGCATGATCCGGAAGTTCACCTTCCGGGGGTACGCCGAGTAACCGGCGACCAGGATCAGCGGCCGGAACTCCCGGGCCGCCTCGGCGACCCGGTCGTAGTCGATCAACCCGGTGGTCGGGTCGGTGCCGTAGCTGCGCTGGTCGAACATCTTGCCGGAGATGTTCGGCCGGAAGCCGTGGGTGAGGTGGCCGCCGGCGTCCAGCGACATGCCGAGCATCCGCTGGTCGCCCAGTTCCCGGCGCAGCGCGAACCAGTCCGCCTCGGTGAGCTCGTTGACCTGGCGTACCTGGGCCCTGCGCAGCGCGGGGGACTCCACCCGGTCGGCGAGGATCGCCCAGAACGCCACCAGGTTGGCGTCGATGCCGGAGTGCGGCTGCACGTACGCGTGCGAAGCGCCGAACAGCTCCCGGGCGTGTTCGGCGGCGAGCGCCTCGACCGTGTCGACGTTCTGGCAGCCGGCGTAGAAGCGGCGGCCCACGGTGCCCTCGGCGTACTTGTCACTGAACCAGTTGCCCATGGCCAGCAGGGTGGCCGGGGAGGCGTAGTTCTCGCTGGCGATGAGCTTGAGCGACTCACGCTGGTCGGTCAGCTCGGCGCCGATGGCGTCGGCCACCCGGGGCTCGACGGCGCGGATCACCTCGAGCGCGCTGCGGAAGGCGGTGGATTCGGCGTTCGGCGACATGCGACCTCCTACTGACGTGCGGAAGGCCCAGGCGCTCGGCGTGCGTCCTCATGACGGGGCCGCTTCCCGATGGTGCTCCATCCCCACGCGCCAGTCACGGCCCGCAGCCGATCCTACCGGGTCGCCGTCGACCCCCGGGGTCCACCTCGCCGTACGGCGTGCCCATGATCGATTTCCTGTGCGCCACCTGGGTGCGTCCCGGCCGACCCACCCCGCACGGGGCGAGGCCCCACGACCCGTCTCGGTCTGCGTACCATCGGTGGATGGTGGGGGAGGAGAGCGGCGGCAGCCTGCTCGCCATCAGCGACCTGCACGTCGGGTACGCGCAGAACCGTGCCCTGGTGGAGGCGCTGCGCCCGTCCTCACCGCAGGACTGGCTGATCGTCGCCGGCGACGTGGCCGACAGCGTCGCCGACGTCGAGTGGGCGCTCGGGTTGTTGGCGGGGCGGTTCGCGAAGGTGCTGTGGGCACCCGGCAACCACGAGCTGTGGACTCCACGCGGCGACCCGGTCACGCTGCGGGGCGAGGCCCGCTACGCGCATCTGGTGCGACGCTGCCGGGCACTGGGGGTGCTCACCCCGGAGGACGAGTACCCGGTGTGGCGGGGGCCCGGCGGCCCGGCGCTGGTGGCCCCGCTGTTCCTGCTCTATGACTACAGTTGGCGGCCGGAGGGGCTGGACCGGGCGGCAGCCCTCGCCGAGGCGTACCGGACGGGCATCGTCTGCACCGACGAGATGCTGCTGCACCCCGACCCGTACCCGAGCCGACAGGCGTGGTCCGAGGCCCGGGTGGTCGAGACGGCCCGGCGGCTCGACGCCCGCGAGCCAGGCATGCCGACCGTGCTGGTCAATCACTGGCCGCTGGTGCGCGATCCGACGCGGGTGCTGCGCTACCCGATCTTCGCTCAGTGGTGCGGCACCGAGGCCAGCGCCGACTGGCACCGGCGTTTCGCCGCCGTCGCCGTCGTCTACGGGCACCTGCACATCCCCCGCACCACCTGGTACGACGGGGTGCGCTTCGAGGAGGTGTCGCTCGGCTACCCGCGGGAGTGGCGCAACCGTAAGATGCCGCCGGGGCAGCCGCGCCGCATCCTGCCGGCACCCGACGGGGTGCCACCGACAGCCTGGTGACATCTCGGGAGGGCCGGCCAACTGCCGGCCTCCCCGGGGTGCGCACGGTCAGGCGGTGAGCGCGTCGAGGGCCTTCTTGATCGCCTTCGGCTCGGCGGGGGAACGCGGTGCGGTCGCCCGCATGTCGAGCATGCGCTGGCCGATCTCCTGGAGCTGGTTGCGGCCGAGCGCCTCCCGCACCTTCGGGAACCACTCCTGCTCCTCCTCCTCGACGTGGTGCTCGACGTTCTCGATCAGCACCGTCGTCTTGGCCACGAATCGCTCGTCGGAGGGGTCCATGGTGGCCAGCTCGGCGCAGAGCAGGTCGGCCACGTGGTGCTCCTCGTACGACTCGAGGATGTCGTCCTCCAGGTCGGGCAGGAGCTTGCGGATCTCCGGGTACATGACCTCGTTCTCGAGGTACGTGTGCACCGTCAGGGCCTCCAGGATCTGCCGGACCAGCTTCCCGCGCTCGGCGGCCGGCCCGTCCTCGGCCTGGGCGAACTGGCGGAACAGGCGACGTATCTCCTTGTGGTCCTCTTTGAGTAGGACGATGGCATCGGTGGACACCGGCGGACCTCCTTGATTCGGCTGACGGTTTCCCGGTACCCCGGTGGTGAGCTGCGAAAACGGACGGGGCCCGGCGGAGATCCGCCGGGCCCCGGGTTGCGGTGCGGCTACCGCACCGCGTGGTACGCGTTGACCAGGCCGGCGCCGTAGAAGCCGTTGCGCGCGCCGCCGGAGCAGGTCGCGTCGTAGGCGTGCGGGCCGGTCGGGATCAGCGGCACCGGGTTGTACACGCCCTCCGGGCAGGACTGCGCCACCGACGTGCGCTCCAGGAAGGACGCCAGCTGGCCCGGCTTCATGCCGGGGTGCGCCGACAACGCCAGCGCCGCCACGCCGGTGGCGTGCGGGCCGGACATCGAGGTGCCCTGCTTGTAACCCCAGCCGTTGGTCTTCGTCGCCGGGTTGAAGGTGGTCGACAGGATGCCGTCGGTGAGGGTGGAGCGGACGCCCTGGGTACGGAAGCGGGTGTCGCCACCCGGTGCCGTCACGTCGATGACGCCCTGGCCGTACGAGGAGTAGTAGCTCTTCGCCCCGGTCGGGCCGACCGCCGCGACGGTCACCACGCCCGGCACCTCGGCCGGCAGGTCGAGGCAGGCGTTGGTGAGGTTCTCACGGGTCTCGGGTGTCCCGTTGTTCGGGCTGCCGTCGTCGGTGATCTTGTGGGCCAGGTCGTAGTTGGAGTTGCCCGCGGACGCCACGTGGAGCACGCCCTTGCTCTGCGAGTAGCGGATGGCCCGCTGGACGGCCTGCCACACCGGACGCTGGCGCGCGTCGTTGCGGCAGTTGAGCTCCCACGGGTCGATGTAGTAGCTGTTGTTGGTCAGCTGCATCCCGTGCTCGGCGGCCCACAGGAACCCGCAGACCGCGGCCTCCGGGAAGATGTAGCCGTCGTCGTTGACCACCTTCACCGCCGCGACCTTGACGCCCGGCGCGACACCGGTCACCCCGACGCCGTTGACGGCGGCGGCGATGGTGCCGGCCACGTGCGTGCCGTGGTCGGAGGTGGTGGGGTTCCAGGCGGCCTCGGCGGTGTCGGTGACGCCACCGAGGCAGGAGGCGCTCTTGTCCTTGGCGATCTGGCTGGCCAGGTCCGGGTGGCTGCTGGAGATGCCGCTGTCCAGCACGCCCACCACCACGTCGGCGCGGCCGGCGTTGACGGCGTGCGCCCGGGGCACGTCGATCATTGACATGTCCCACTGCTGGCCGAAGAGGGGCTCGGCGGTCGGGTCGGCGGCGGCGTTCGCCACCTGCGCCGCGGAGACCTCCAGGGTCTCGCCCTCCTGCAGGGCGGTGCCCAGGCCGGCGGTGGACGCCACCGACTCGACGCCCGCGCCCGCCACGTCCGTGGCGAAGTCGGGGTTGGCCGAGCGGACGACGAGCACGCCGATCTGCTCGTACGTGGCCACCACGGTGCCCTCGGCCGCGGTCACCCGGGCCGCCGCCTTGCCGGTCGTGGCACCCTGCGGGGCCAGGACCAGGAACGTGGTGTCCGGACCGGCGGCCGACGCCGCCGGGGCCAGCCCGCCGGTGACGGCGAGGCCGACACCGAGGGACACGGCGGACGCGGCAGCCAGTGTCTTGCTGCGCAGGTTCTTCACACAGACTCCCAGGGGCTGTCTCCAGCCGGGCACGCCCCCGGGTGGGGAGCGGCCGGCGGGAAGAGGGCGGGACGCCCACTTCCGGACCATCAGCGCCGCAGCCCGGTGTGGCGTTACGCACGTCGGTGCGACGCGCCCGGGGCGTGTCACACCGTGGCGAGGGTGTGCGGAATCTCGTCGAGCAGCTCGCGGGCGAGGAAGCCGATCCGCCCGAACCGGGGGACCAGCCGCTGGCCACTCACCGCGTGTGCCCAGGCCGCCCAGCAGGCGGCCTGGGCCGGCTCGGCTCCCCGGGAGAGCAGCCCCGCCAGCAGGCCGGCCCGGACGTCGCCGCTGCCGGAGGTGCCCAGCCCGGCGTCGCCGCTCTCCTCCCGCCACGCCGTCGCGTCCGGGGTGGCGATGTGTCCGTACAGGGAGACCACCCCGTCGTACCGGCGGGCCAGCTCGCGGGCCTCGGCGACCAGGTCGTCACCGGGCTCCCGGCCGAGCAGGTGCCGCGCCTCGGTCAGGTTGGGGGTGAGCACCACCGGCCGGCCGGAGCCGACCAACAGGTCCGGTTCGTGGCTGAGCGCGCCGAGGGCGTACGCGTCGAGCACCAGCGCGGTCTCCCGCCCGGCCGCATCGAGGACCAGGTGCAGCACCGCCCGGGTCTCGTCGATGTCGTGCAGACCCGGGCCGACGGCGACCACGTCGGCCTGCCCGACCAACTCGGCGAGCCGGTCCCCGGGGTCGCCGGCCACCGAACCGTCCCTGGTCTCCGGCAACCCGACGACCAGGGCCTCCGGCACCTGGATACTGAGCGCCGTGGCGGTGGACTCGGCGGCGGCGAGCTGAAGGACCCCGGCCCCCGCGCGCAGCGCCGCGACCCCGGCCAGCAGCACCGCCCCGGGGGTGGAGCGGGAGCCGCCGACCACCAGCACCGTGCCCCGTTGCTCCTTGCCGCCGGTGGGCACGGGCAGCGCCCAGTCCCGCAGCAGCGCCGGGGTGATGGTTCGCACGTCAGACCGGTTCGGCATGGACCTCGTCCTCCTCGGTGGGCCGGGCACCGTGCTGGCGCAGGTGTCGTACGTCGTTGAAGGTGTCCGGGACGAGCCGGCCCCCGGTGTCGGCGAACCAGCCGGTCACCGAACAGTTGGCGATCACGTGTTGTCTGGTCAGGTCCATCAGCTCCGCCTCGGTCAGGCCCTCCACCAGGTAACGGAGCAGGAAGACCAGGGCGTCGTGGCCGAAGAGCAGCACCCGCCGGCCCCCGTGGTCGCGGCGCAGGTCGCCCAGCAGCGCGCGCAGCCGCAGGGCCACGTCCGCCCAGGACTCGCCCCCGGGCGGCCGGTAGTAGAACTTGCCGAGCCGCCGCCGGCGGGCGGCCTCCTCGGGGAACCGCCGGGTTACCCCGTACCCGGTCAGCCCGTCGAGGACGCCCAGTTCCCGGTCGCGTAGCCGTTCGTCCCGGCTCACCGGGATCCCGGTGCCGGCCAGGGCCAGCTCGGCGGTCCGCACCGCCCGCAGGTACGGCGACATCACCGCCACGTCCGGCCGCCGCTGCCCGGGCAGGCCGGCGAGCCAGCGGGCCGTCGCCCGGGCCTGCTCCTCGCCGGTGGTCGAGAGCGGCACGTCGGCGTCGCGGTGGGTGAGGTCGATCAGTTCCGCGCCGGACGCCTCAGCCGCGACGGCGGCGACGTTCGCCGTGCTCTCCCCGTGCCGCACGATCCAGAGGGCTCGCAGTTCCGCCATGGCGGCATGCCTACCCGGGGGCCGCGCCGGGTAACCGTGCGGACTGCCCGCCGCCGGCCGCGTCGATCCGCTCGCGGTGGGGGCGCGTGAACCCACCGGGGGCGGGTAACCGCTGGCTCCACCGGAACCGACACAGGGGAGGTACGCCGTGGCGACCATGGTCAGGGAACCGGCCAGCCCGGTGAAGGACAAGAACTACGACCTGATCCACGCCCTGCAGATGTCCTTGCAGCACATCTGGCAGCTGGAGACGTACATTGCCGACGCGGACGCCCGGGGTGACAACGAGCTCGCCACCTGGTTCCGCAAGCTCCAGGAGAACAACCGCAAGGCCGGTGAGCAGGGCAAGCGGATGCTCGCGGAGCGGCTGCGGGAGAACGGTTGAGCGTCGTCGTGGCGACCGGGCGGACCGGAGGGTCCGCCCGGTCGCGCCCGGTGCCGGCGCCGGGCGTTACCCTGCGGGCATGGACGGCGGGCAGGACGGCGAACGGCTCGCCGCGTCCCTCGGGCGCAGCCTGGCCCGGCTCACCTTCGCCGACCTGACCACCGACGCGGTGACGGCCCGGATCATCGACGCCGTGGTCGCCTGGGGGCACGAGCAGGGCTGGCGCGTCTACCGCCGGGCACCGAGCGTGCTGCCGTTGCCGCCGCCGCTGTCGGATCGGCGGTCCGTGCTCGATGTCGGCTGTGCCCGGGCGGACGGGCCGCCCGTCGTCATCGAGGTCGACCACACCGACCGGCGCCGTACCTGGGACAAGCTGGCGGCGGAGGCCGGGGCCGGGCGGATCGCGATCTGGGTGCGCTGGGGGCCGGGCCGGTTCGGTGCCCCGCCGCCGCCCATCCATCTGGTCACCTGTCAGGTGGACCGCCGGCCGGGGCCGGCCGGGGCAGGCCGGCTGCACCACCGGGCTCCGGGCGGTCACCGGCCGCCACCCCCGCACTCCGCGGCGCCGGCCGGCGGCGCCGCGCTGCCGCTGCCCCTGCCCACGGCGGACGCCGAGACGCCCTGAGGTGGCTTACTCGAAGCGGGACGGGTCGCCCGCGCCACGCCGGACGATCTCCGGCTCGCCCTGCGAGAAGTCGATCACCGTGGTGGGCTGGGTGCCGCACTCACCGGAGTCCAGCACCGCGTCGACCGCGTGGTCCAGCCGCTCCTTGATCTCCCAGCCCTGCGTCATCGGCTCGGCCTCGTCGGGTAGCAGCAGGGTGCTCGACACCAGCGGCTCACCCAACTCGGCCAGGAGCGCCTGGGCCACCGCATGGTCGGGAATGCGCACCCCGACGGTCTTCTTCCTGGGGTGCAGCAGCCGCCGGGGCACCTCCTTCGTCGCCGGCAGGATGAAGGTGTAACTACCCGGGGTCGCCGCCTTCAACGACCGGAACACCGCGTTGTCGATCTTCACGAACTGGCCGAGCTGCGCGAAGTCCCGGCACACCAGGGTGAAGTGGTGCCGGTCGTCGAGGTGGCGGATGGCGCGGATCCGGTCGATGCCGTCCTGGTTGCCCAGCCGGCAGCCGAGGGCGAAGCACGAGTCCGTCGGGTAGGCGATCAGCCCGTCCCGACGGACCAGATCGGCCACCCGGTTGATCGTCCGCGGTTGCGGGTCCACCGGGTGTACGTCGAAGTACGTCGCCATGACGGCAGCCTACGAGTGGCGACCACCTGCCCCGTCAGCGGCCACCAACCGTCGCCCGCGGGGTTACGGTGTGGACGTGGCGACGGCGGCGGAGGAGATCCAGGTCGGAGAGCGGCTGGTCCGGGTCTCCAGCCCGGACAAGCCCTACTTCCCGCGGCGCGGGCTGACCAAGCTGGACGTGGTCCACTACTTCCTCGCCGTCGGCGACGGCATCCTGCGTGCCCTGCGGGACCGGCCGACCATGCTGGAACGCTGGCCGCGCGGGGTGTTCGAGGGCGCGAAGATCGCCACCCGGCAGGACAACCGGGGCGACGCGTTCTACCAGAAGCGGCTGCCGGCCGGCGCGCCCGACTGGGTACGCACCGCGCACCTCACCTTTCCCAGCGGCCGGACGGCGGACGAGGTCGCGCCGAGCGAGTTGGCCGTGGTGATCTGGGCGGTGAACCTCGGCACCCTGCGGTTCCACCCGTGGCCGGTCACCGCTGCAGACGTGGCGCGCCCCGACCAGCTCCGCATCGACCTGGATCCGCTGCCGGGCGTCGGCTTCGACCAGGTGCTGCCGGTGGCGCACGAGGTCCGCGCGGTGCTCGACGAGGTGGGGCTGGTCGGCTATCCGAAGACCACCGGCGGGCGTGGGCTGCACGTCTACCTGTCGATCGAACCGCGCTGGAGCTTCACCGAGTGCCGGCGGGCGGTGCTGGCGCTGGGCCGCCGGGTGCAGCGCCGTCGTCCCGACCTGGTGACCACCACGTGGTCGCGGGAGCAGCGTGACCGGCCGGTCTTCGTCGACTACAACCAGATGGCCCGCGACCACACGATGGCCTCGGCGTACTCGATCCGACCGACCCCGGCGGCGCTGGTCTCCGCGCCGGTGGACTGGGCCGAGTTGGACGACGTCCGCCCGGAGGACTTCGACGTGCTGAGCATGCCCGCCCGGTTCGCCGAGCGCGGCGACCCGCACGCCGGGTTGGACGGGCGGCGCTTCTCGCTGGAGCCGCTGCTGGAGTGGGCCGACCAGGAGGAGCTGGAGGCGCCGCCGGAGCGGTGAGTCACCGCGTCTCCGGTGCGGCGCCGAGCGCCCGGCCGATAGTCGCCGGCCGCCCTCGCCGCGTCGATGAGACCGGCGACCCGGCCTAACGTCCCCGACGACCATGCGTGGTTACCGTGGCATCTGGTGGTGAGGGCAGCCGAGCTCAGACCAGACCGAGTCCGTTGGCGAGATCAGTGATCGTCGTAGGGGCGTCCGATTGTTGGGCGACCTCGGCGACGACGCGCCGCGCCGCCGGCCGGTGACGTATCTCCGATGGCGCGAGGTTGTCCACCAGCACCAGGTTCCGAGCTGCCTCGATCACGTTGCCGACCTGGAGGTACGCGGGGGCGGCGTCCACCAGATGCGCGGCACGATGTTCGAGCGGCAGCCATCGCCATCCATCTCGTTCGATCGCCGTCTCGTGCTGTGTGACTGCACCGGTTCCGTCGCCCAACTCGATTGCGGCGGCGAGTCGGGCCAGGTCCACGGCCGTAGGCCCGAAGGCGGTGTGATGGTGGTCGTTTCCGTCTCCCACCCGGGCGGCTAACTCCACTGCCTCGTCCAGCAGGTCGCCTGCGGCGCGGTCGTTGCCCGCTCTGGCCGCCATCAGAGCGCCCTGTACGAGTAGCGATCCGCACAGGGACAACTCCTGCGGTGTGCCGTCGTCCAGATCCGGCGGCGCGATCCGGTACGCGGCGGCGAGCATGACCGACTTCGCCCGCGCCGACGCGCGCAGCACCTGGCCGAGCTGCACCGCCGCACAGGCCAGCAGCACCTGGTCACCCATCGCGGCGGACATCGCCCGGTCGGCGGCCAACCAGGCGAGGCTTGCCTCGTCGAGCTTCACCAGCAGCGCCGCCGTCACCCGGTAGACCTCGACCACGGTCGTACGGTCAGCATCCGGCCCTTGCGCCTGAACCCGTTGGAGATCGGACAACAACGTCGGCAGTTGCTGCATCAACTGCGGATATCGGGCGTGCTGGTAGGTGGTCCACGCGTGTTCCACCGCCCGGCTCCACTCATCTGGTGACGCATCCCGGCAAGCCACCGGGCGGCCGAGCGCTATCCCGTACGTGGACAGAGCGGCCCGAATCCGGGAGACACCTTCTGCACGCTCGGCCACCTCGGCGGGCCGCGCATCACGTCCGAGCAGTGTCGCGGCGTCAACTCGAAGAACCGCGGCGATCTGCCGGATCGTCGACACCCGCTCCAAGGAGCGCACCCCGCGTTCGACCTTGTCCACCCAGCTCTTGGACTTCCCCAGCCGATCCGCGAACGACTGCTGCGACAGCTTGCGCCGTGCCCGCAGGTACGCCACCCTCCGACCGATCGGAACCGAGTCACCGGTCATGACGCCACCGCCGATCCGGCACCGCCCGAGTTGTTTCCTCCACCGGTATCCGCTCCGCCTCGGCCTGGGCGAGTAACCGCCGCTTGGCCGCTTCCCGTTCGGCCGCCTGGATCTGCTCACCCCGGCTCACACTAGTGCCATCATCCTGCATCCCCGCCTCCGTCAGTAGAAGCGCGGCGGCAAGCCCCACCGTCGCCTGCCATCCACAATGACGTCTAGATGTCACCAGCTGCGACGACATGGAACACGACAAACCCGCCACATAACTGGCGACACTTAGGCGACATGCCGCTATAGTGACGGCCATGGCTGTCCCGAACACCGCCCTGCGTGCCGTCCGTATCGGAATGCGCATGAGCCAGGACGACTTCGCTCGCGCCCTCCAGGCCGCCGGCCACCGCGTCGGCGAGCCCAACGACGCCAACAAGCGACTCGTCCAGCGATGGGAGTCCGGCGCAATCGCCGCGCCCCGCCCCGTCTACGCCCGCGCGCTGGAGGTCGTCACCGGCCTACCCATCTCGCTGCTCGGCTTCGCCGCGGTGCCCGACGGGCATGTCGCCGATGACCAGCACGGCGGCCACGACCTGACATCTCCCATGTCCAACCTGGCCACACCGACACCAACGTCCAGACCAGCCGTTGCCCGCAAGTCCTATGAGGGCATATGGCTCAGCCGCTACCAGTACTACTCCAGCGGCCGGGAGGAATCCTTCGCCGGGCAACACTTCGTGGTCATCCTTCAACACGGCGACCGGCTGACCGTGCGAAGCCTGCCGGGCTCAGCGACCTCGTCCCTGTCACTCGATCTCACCGTGGATGAGGCCGTTATCACCGGCACCTGGGTGGAGCAGGCTGACTCAGCCGGCTACTACCGGGGCGCTCGGTATCACGGCGCAATCCAACTTCTGGCCGAGCCAACGGGTCGACGGATGGCCGGCAAGTGGGTCGGCTTCGGCAAGGACATGGACGTCAACACCGGCCCGTGGGAACTTGTCTTCCGGGATGCCTCGACGTCCAAGGCGACACTCGATCGATACAACACAACGGCGACGTAGTGCACTGCTACCGCACGGACCTTCGACCTCCCACTTGTAAGTGCTAGGCGCTTTGTCCGGCGGGGTTCATCCGCGTTTGCGACCTCTGACGACTGTCCGTGCCCAGCCGCTGCTGGCTGTTCTCCTCCGGCCGCTTGCTGTCACCGTTGCTGTCGACAGCGGTCCGGGTGGGAGAGTGAGCGCGTGGGATTGAACGAGGAGACCGCAGCGCAGACGGCTGACGGTGCCGTCCGGTCTCATAATTTCGTCTCTCAGTAGCGGTGCCAACTCCTCGGATCCTGACCGTCCGCGCGGGCCGGGGTCTGACCGGCGTCCTCGTCATTGAAAGGAAACCCGGGGCCGAGGCGTCAGCTCTCATCGCCGCCTGGCTGGGCGGCTGCCGGGCACGCCGTACGTCGTGAACGCTCCTGTCACACCCAGGGGCTCCGGGCACCGTCGAACTCGTCGAAGACCAGCCAGGTTCGGGTCGAGAGCACACCGGCGATGCTCTGCACCCGGTTGAGCACCACGTCCCGCAGCGTCGCGTTGTCCGGTGCCCGGACCAGCGCCAGCACGTCGTGCTCGCCGCTGAGCAGTGCGACGTGCTCGATGTAGCGCACCTGGGCCAGCTCCGCCGACAGCTCCCGCCAGCTGTTCTGCTCGATGGTCAGCGAGATGTACGCCGACGTGCCCAGCCCCGCCGGCTCCGGCGCCACCCGCGCGCCGAACCCGGTGATCACCCCGTCGCGCAGCAGCCGCTCCACCCGCGCGTACGCGTTGGTGCGTGACACGTGCACGCGTTCGGCCAGCGTACGGATCGAGATCCGGCCGTCGCGGACCAGTTCGTCCAGGATCCGCCGGTCCACCTCGTCCAGTGCCGTGACCGAACGTCCCGTTCCGCCCGGCCGGTACGCCTCCGAGCTGGTCTCCTGGCTCACCGAATCCTCCTTGCCGGGCCATTCGTCCTGCGTTCACCACGCATCTTGAGTCAATCATCCGACCGCAGGAGCATAGGCCCACCACACGTCCAGGAGGTCCCGCCGTGACGACCACACCCCAGGCGGTCCGCAGGGCATCCGCGCGCAAGCGCCGGCCGGCCACCCCGGCCGCGCCCGACCCGTCGGCCCATCTGCTCCCGCGGACCGAGCCGGTCCGACTGCTGAACCCGGACGGCACGCCGCTGCCGCCCCGCGACGACTACCCCGAGCCGCCCGTCGAGGCACTGCGGGAGATGTACCGACGGATGGTCGTCGGCCGGCGCTTCGACGCGCAGGCCACCGCCCTGACCAAGCAGGGCCGGCTGGCCGTCTACCCGTCCTCACGGGGGCAGGAGGCCTGCCAGGTCGGCGCCGTGCTCGCCCTGCGCGACGACGACTGGGTCTTCCCCACCTACCGGGAGTCGGTGGCGCTGACCGCCCGGGGCATCGACCCGGTCGAGGTGCTCACCCTGCTGCGCGGCGACTGGCACTGCGGATACGACCCCGCCGCCCGGCGCACCGCACCGCAGTGCACCCCGTTGGCGACCCAGTGCGTGCACGCCGCCGGACTTGCCTACGGCGAGTCCTACCAGGGACGGGACACCGTGGCGCTGGCCTTCATCGGCGACGGCGCCACCAGCGAGGGCGACTTCCACGAGGGCGTCAACTTCGCCGCCGTGTTCAAGGCCCCGGTGGTCTACCTCGTGCAGAACAACAAGTACGCCATCAGCGTCCCGCTGTCCCGGCAGACCGCCGCGCCCGCCCTGGCGTACAAGGGCGTCGGCTACGGCGTACCCAGTGAACAGGTCGACGGCAACGACCCGGTGGCCGTGCTCGCCGTGCTCACCCGCGCGGTGGCGCACGCCCGTGCCGGCCACGGCCCGTTCCTGGTCGAGGCGCACACCTACCGGATGGAACCACACACCAACGCCGACGACGCGACCCGCTACCGGGACGCCGACGAGGTCGAGGCGTGGCGCGAGCGTGACCCGGTGGTCCGGTTGGAGACCTACCTGCGGGCCCGCGACGTGCTCGACGACGCGGCGGTCGCCGCGATCGGTGAGGAGGCCGAGGCGTACGCCGCCGCCCTGCGCGAGCGGATGAACACCCAGCCCATCGTCGACCCGCTCAGCCTCTTCGACCACGTCTACGCCGAACCGACCCCGCAGCTGGCCGAGCAGCGCGAACTGGTCCGCGCCGAGTTGGCCGCCGAGCAGGAGGGGGGCGCCTGATGGCCACCATGACCATGGCGAAGGCGCTCAACGCGGCGCTCGCCGACGCGATGCTCGCCGACGACCGGGTGCTCGTCTTCGGCGAGGACGTCGGGCAACTCGGCGGCGTCTTCCGGATCACCGACGGCCTCCAGGCCCGCTTCGGTGACAAACGCTGCTTCGACACCCCGCTCGCCGAGGCCGGCATCGTCGGCTTCGCCGTCGGCCTGGCCATGTCCGGGCTGCGCCCGGTGGTCGAGATGCAGTTCGACGCGTTCGCGTACCCGGCGTTCGAACAGATCGCCTCGCACGTGGCGAAGCTGCGCAACCGCACCCGGGGCGCGCTCAGCGTGCCGATCGTCATCCGGGTGCCCTACGCCGGCGGCATCGGCGGTGTCGAGCACCACTGCGACTCGTCCGAGGCGTACTACGCGCACACCCCGGGGCTGAAGGTGGTCACCCCGGCCACCGTGGAGGATGCGTACTCGCTGCTGCGGGAGGCCATCGACGACCCGGACCCGGTCGTGTTCATGGAACCGAAGAAGCTCTACTTCGCCAGCGCCGAGGCGGAGCTGCCGGCGCGCAAGGAGCCGTTCGGCCGGGCGGTCGTCCGCCGGGCCGGCACCGACGCCACCCTGGTCGCGTACGGCCCGGCGGTGCCGGTCGCGTTGGCGGCGGCCGAGGCCGCCGGCGAGGAGGGTTGGGACCTGGAGGTGGTCGACCTCCGTACCGTCGTGCCGTTCGACGACGCCACCGTCGCCGCCTCGGTGCGCCGCACCGGTCGCTGTGTGGTGATCCAGGAGGCCCAGGGCTTCGCCGGGGTCGGCGCGGAGATCGCGGCCCGGGTGCAGGAGCGCTGTTTCCACGCCCTGCACGCCCCGGTGCTGCGGGTGTCCGGCCTGGACATCCCGTATCCGGCGCCGATGCTGGAGCACACCCACCTGCCGTCGGTGGACCGGGTGCTGGACACCGTCGCCCGTCTGCAGTGGGACGATCAGCCGGACGCCCGGTGGGTGGCGGCATGAGCACGGTGAGCGGCACCCGCGACTTCCTCCTGCCGGACCTGGGGGAGGGGCTGAGCGAGGCGGAGATCGTCGAGTGGCGGGTCGCCGTCGGTGACGTGGTCGCGGTGGACCAGACGGTGGTCGAGGTGGAGACCGCCAAGGCCGTCGTCGACGTGCCCTGCCCGTACGCCGGACGGGTCGTCGCCCTGCACGGCGCGGCCGGTGAGATCCGCCCGGTCGGCCAACCGCTGGTCACCATCGCCCCGCTCGACGGCGACGGCGCGGAACCCGCCGGGCACGCCACCTACCGCGAGGAGGAGCGGGCCGGCTCCGGCAACGTCCTGATCGGGTACGGCACCGGGCACGGCGGGACCGGCCGGCGACGCCGCCGGCCGCGGCCGGCGGCCACCCCCGGGCAGGTTGCCGGGCCGACGCCGAGCGGTGCCGCCGCCGCGACGCCGGCCGCCGGGCATCCGGTGGACGCTGCGGGTACCAGCCCTTCGCCCGTTTCGTCCGGCGCGTTGCCGACCCTGGTCATCTCGCCCATCGTGCGGCGCCTGGCCAGGGAGCGGGGCATAGACCTCGCGGCGCTGCGCGGCACCGGGCCCGGCGGGGTGATCCGCCGCGCCGACGTGGAGGCCGCCACGGCCACCCCGACCACCCGGCCCACCGCGCCGGAACCGGACGCCGTCGCGCCGGCCGTCGGTGTGCCCGACGCCCGTGTCGGGCTGGCCCCCGGCGGCCAGGACGTGGTGATCCCGCTGACCGGCATTCGCAAGGCCATCGCCGACAAGCTCTCCCGCAGCCGCCGGGAAATCCCCGAGGTGACCATCTGGGTCGACGTGGACGCCACCGGGTTGCTGGAGACCCGGGCGGCGATCAACGCGGCCACCCCGGACGCGCCGGTGAGCATCCTCGCCCTGCTGGCCCGCGTCTGCCTCAGCGGTCTGCGGAGGTATCCGCAGCTCAACGCGCACGTCGACGGCGTCGGGCAGCGGATCGTCCAGTCGGCCGGGGTGCACCTGGGCATCGCCACGCAGACCGACCGGGGCCTGCTGGTGCCGGTGCTGCGCGACGCCCAGCGGCTCACCACCCGCGAGCTGGCTGCCGCGCTGGCGCAGACCACCGCCGACGCCCGGGCCGGCACCCTGCCGCCGGCCCGGCTCACCGGCGGCACCTTCACCCTCAACAACTACGGGGTGTTCGGGGTCGACGGTTCCACCCCGATCATCAACCACCCGGAGGCGGCGCTGCTCGGGGTGGGCCGCATCGTGGACAAGCCCTGGGTGGTCGACGGGCAGCTCGCGGTGCGCAAGGTGACGCAGCTGAGCCTCACCTTCGACCACCGGGTCTGCGACGGGGGCGTGGCCGGAGGCTTCCTGCGGTACGTCGCGGACTGCGTACAGCAGCCGGCGTTGCTGGTGGCGAACGTCTGAGCGGAAAAGGCGGAGCCGGCCATCCCTGACCGGGACGGCCGGCTCCGCCGTCGTGTCGGGCCATCGTCCGGATGTGGGTGGCCGCGACCGGTCGGCAGTCGGTGGAACGACCAGGACCGGGACCGAGCGGCACGGCTCACCCAGCAGGCCCGAACCCGGACGGCCGGGTGTCGAGGCAACGTCGGGAGCACGGCGACGGCCAAACGTCCGCCCGTTTCCGAGCATTTCCCGCGAAAGAGCGCCGCGCCCCGAGAAGGGACGTACAGAATGTGGCCAAGGGGAGCGGAAATTGGGGGGCTGAACATGGATGTGAGGCGGCGATTGACGCTTTTTGCGGTGACCATCGCAGCCACACCGTTGATACTCGCCGGGTGCACCGCCGACCGGAAGCCGGCTGCGGGGCCGGCACCCGGTCGAGCCGCGGCGAACCCGACGGTCACCCTGACCCCCGCCGATCGGGCCAGGGACGTACCGGTCAGCGCGGAGGTCGGCACCACCGTCGGCGGCGGCCGGGTCACTGCCGTGAAACTCACCGACGACAAGGGAAAACAGCTCGCGGGGGAGCCCCGGGAGGACGGGTCGAGCTGGGTGCCGGCCGCCCCACTGGAGAACGGCCGCACCTACACCGCGGAGGTCACCGCGACCGGTGACCACGGCCGCACCGCAGTCGGTAGGACGACGTTCACCACGGCGCCGAAATCGACCCGGCAGGCCATCACGAGCACTCTCTACTTCGCCGGAAACCAGACGTACGGCACGGCGATGCCAGTGACCGTGGCATTCGATCCGGGAATTCCGAAAGAAGCCAGGGCGGCCGTGCAGCGACGATTGTTCGTGAAGACGGATCCGCCGCAGCCGGGTACCTGGTCGTGGCTGGAGGACGGCACGCAGGTCTACTACCGGGCGCCGGATTTCTGGAAGCCGGGCACGAAGATCAGCGTCCGTGCCGGGCTCGAAGGGCTGCCCATCGGTACGCGGTACGTCGGCGACGAGGACCGGCGGGCAACATCCCGGATCGGCCGCCAGGTCGCCCTCGAGATCGACAACGCGACCAAGCAGATGTCGGTCTTCCGGGATCACAAACTGGTCCGCAAGATCCCGGTGAGCCTCGGCAAGCCCAGCACGCCGAGCTCCAGCGGCAAGATGGTGATCATGGAGAAGCACCAGCAGACGACCTTCGACACCCGGGGCTCGGCCGACCCCTACGTGGTCGATGTCGAGGACGCCCAGCGCTACACCTGGGGCGGGGAGTTCATCCACGCCGCGCCGTGGTCGGAGGGGGACCAGGGCCACACCAACGTCTCGCACGGCTGCGCCAACGTGTCGTCCGCCGCCGCCGACTGGCTGATGGGCATCACCCAGGTCGGCGACCTGATCACGGTGAGGGGCACCGAGGTGCAGGTCCGGCACGGCAACGGCTGGACGGCCTGGAACGTCAGTTGGGACGAGTTCGTCCGAGGCAGCGCGCTGCCGGTGCCGCCGGGGCTCAAGCCGGCGCCCGTCGGGTCGCAGGGGCATCCGGGAGCGGTGGCGGGCGGCTCGTCACCGGAGCCGACACCGTCGGCCAGCGGCGGCTGAGAGCCAGGGGAGGAACGACCGGGGTGCGACCGGCTCGCCGCAGGGCGGGCCGGTCGCGGTCGTCGCCGCCGGGGCGTGGCCGTGGCACAGCCGTCTGCCGGCTCCCAACCGCCGTCGCCCCCGGCCGGCCCGGTTCCCCTGAGACGGGTCGGGGCGTTCCCGGGGCGTACCCGGGGATAGGCCCGCGGCAGGGCCTGATTGTCGGTGGTGGAGGGTAGTTTCGTCGGCATGGGACAGCACGGTGATCGGCTCCACGTCCAGCTCGACGTGCGGGACGAGGTGGCCGAGGTACGGGTGGTCGGCGAGATCGACGTGGCCTCGGTCGGCGAGTTGCGCGCCGCGCTCTGGGCCGCGCCGGCCCGACCGGTGCTGCGGGTCGACCTCTCCGGGGTGCGGCTGCTCTCCGCGGCCGGGGTGCGGGCGCTCCTCGCCGCGCGGCTTCGGGTCCGGGCCCGCGGCGGCGAGCTGGTGCTGGTGAATCCCGATCCGGTCGTTGCCCGGGTGCTGCGGGTCACCGGTGTCCACCGGATCGTCCCCGTGCTGGTCGGTGCCGCCCCGGCCGCCTGCCGCCGCAGCGACCTGGCGGCCTGCGCCTGAGTCCCGGCGGGATCCCGGGTCGTCGAACGCCCCGGCCCACCGGTGCCCAGCCGGTGCGACCTCGGCTGCCGACCGTGCCTGCGTCGCGGGGCCGTCGGGCCCACCGGCGGCCCCGCGACGGCTCAGCGCACGCCCACCAGGTCGACGACGAAGACGAGGGTCTCGTTCGGCTTGATCACGCCGCCGGCGCCCCGGGCGCCGTAGCCCAGGTGCGGTGGGATGGTCAGCCGGCGGCGGCCGCCGACCCGCATGCCCACCACCCCCTGGTCCCAGCCGGCGATGACCTGACCGCCGCCGAGCGGAAACTGGAAGGTCTGGTTCCGGTTCCACGAGGCGTCGAACTCCCGGCCGGTGGAGTGCGACACCCCGACGTAGTGGACCTCGGCCAGTTGGCCCGGCTGCGCCTCGGGGCCGTCGCCCACGCTGATGTCCTCGACGACGAGGTCGGCCGGGGGTGCGCCCTCGATCGGGCCGATCTCGGGCTTGCCTGCCTGGGGCATGCTCATCTGCTTCTCCTGTGCTCGTGCCGGCGGCCCGCCCGTCCGGCGCGGCCACGGCCGTTATCCTCCGGTCACCGTCGATCCTGCCCGATCGTGTAGGGCCGATCCCGTGCGGACCCCACGGCCGCCCCTGCCATCTGCCCGGCAATGATCACTCGCGGACGCCGACGGGACGCCATCGGTGATGGTGCCCGGCGGCCCGGTCGACGCCCTAGACTCGGCGGTCGACCGACCGAGCGTGAGGATTCGCCGACGATGACACCCGCCGCCACCGACGACGCCCGGCTGCGGCCAGTGCCCTGCGACGCTGGTGGGTCGTTCACCCGGGCCGGCCACGTGGTGCACGGGCACCGGCGACTGGGTGAGCTGGTGGCACATCGCCCGGAGGGGATCACCGGGCACCAGTGGAGTTCGGCCACCCGGGAAGAGTTCGACCACGTCGTCTGCGCGGCCGACAGCGGTCTGCCGCGCCTGGCCGTGTCGATCGCCCCGGCCGCCCCGCCCGGGTCGGTGAGGCTGCGTGCCGAGCGGATGCGCGAGGCGGTCTGCGCCGCGGTCGGTCTGCCCGTGCTGCGGATCGAGTCGCTCACCCTGCGCGCTGCCGACCACGGCCGCCCGATCGTCACGTACGTCCTGGACGCCCGCGACTACGCCACTGCGGCACCGCCCGTCGGGCCGGACGCCGAGGCGCTCGATCCACCGGTCGGCTTCCGCGACATCGTCGGCCGGCTGCCCGGCGGTCGACAGGGGTACGTCAACGACCTCGGGGCGTTGGCGCGGGCCGACGCCGTGGCCGCGTACGTGGCCCGGCGGTTGGCCGATCCGATCGTTCGCGGTCTGCACGTGCGGTGGCGCGACGGCGCGGCCGAGGGCTGGAGCTGGGTCGAGGTACGCCCCGGGCAGAGCATGGTCGAGCGGGTCACCGTGCGGGAGCACCGGTTCCGCTGCGGGGTGGACGCCGCCCGGTTCGCCGAGGACCTGGCCGCCCTCGCGGTGGGGGAGCGGCTGCGTTTTCCGGAGATGGACGAGCCGGCACTGGTCGACCGGACCGAGCTGCGGCGACAGATCCGGGCCCTGCGCGACCGCCGGGACGAGTTGGCCGACGACTTCGCCTTCGGCCACCTCTGCGTCGACTGACGATCGCCTTTCGTCACGGCACCGTGACTCGGTGTCCCGGTTCGGGGGTCGGCGAAAAATCGCCCTCGAATCCTCGATCCGCGTTGAACCATCGCCGGAGGGTCTCCGTACCTAAGCAGGAACGGACACGGATCTTCCAGCCGCGCCAGCCGACGCGGCGGACGGTGCGAAACGGCATCGTCGGCCATCGACGTGCGACCGGAACGTCGCAGTGATCCTGAGGGGGTGACCCACCCCGCATTCCGTCGCCCGACGGGATCACGAGTCAGGTACCGGATCGAGAAGGAGAGCAATTCGATGCGCAGGACCTCAGGGGCGCGCCGGTCTGCCGGCAGCGCGCGGAGCAAGCGACTGCTCGCGGCGGTCGGCGCGCTCGCGGTCTTCGGTGGAATCGCCGCCGTGACCCAGATCTCGTCGGCCGGTGAGCGCCGGCAGTCGACGAACACCCGTACGGTGTCGTCGAACTGTGTGCCGCCGAGCCCGGGCGCGACCTCTCCGGGTGGCCGGACCAGCACCACCCAGACCTGGCAGAACGATCGTTGGGTGCGCAACCACTGGGGTGACGGCCAGATGTCGGTCGCCGAGTGCAATTCGCTCAAGGCCGGCAACGCTCCGGTGACGACCCTCGCCTCCGGGGTGTCGTGCCCGGACGTGACCGCACGGCTGCCGCAGATCCCCGCCCAGGCGCGCAACGAGGTCGACCGGAACCTGGCCCTGCTCAAGACGCAGATCGACGAGGCGAACCGGCGGCTGGCCGCTGAGGGCAACAAGGGACAGGCCTTCATCAACAACGCCATCCTGGGCCCGCTGGCCGGGAAGCGGGCCGCGGTCCTGGACCGGATCGCGATCGCGATCGGCCGGGTGGCGCAGCGACCGCAGGGTCTTGAGCAGCTCGCCACCTGCACCGTCGCCGCCCAGGGCAACGTCAACAACGGCGGCAACAACAACGGCGGCCAGAACGGCGGCCAGAACAACAACGGCGGCCAGAACAACAACAACGGGAACAACGGCAACGCCCTCGATGTCCTCGCCAAGGACTGCGGCAACAGCCGGCTCCAGGCGCACGACGGTTTCCAGAACGGCAACCGCTGCGTGGGCACCGCCTTCGGTGAGGTCGGTGCGGCGGCCAACAACCCGTCCCTGCTGATCACGCAGTTCCCGAACCAGGTCCAGCGCAACCAGGCGTTCACCCTGCGGATCTCCACCCGCAACCTGGTCCGCGACCGGTTCCTGGCCGCCGGCCAGGGTGGTTACTACAAGGAGAGTTCGGTCCTCAACGGCCAGGGTCTCACCCGTGGACACTTCCACACCGCCTGCCGGATGCTGCAGAACACCAACAGCGCGCCGACGAACCCGGAGGCCGTGCCGGCCTTCTTCGTCGCGACCGAGGACGGTCGCGGCGGTCGCCAGGCCGACGAGGTCGTGATCCAGGTTCCGGGCCTGCCGCAGAACGGCACCGCGCAGTGCGCGGTCTGGGCCGGTGACGGCTCGCACCGGGTGCCGATGATGGAGCGGGCCAACCAGACCCCCGCCTTCGACGTGGTGCGGATCCAGGTCAACTGACCCGGCGTACGTGACGCCTGCGGGCCGCTCGGACGGATGTCCGGGCGGCCCGCAGGCGTTCGTGCGTACGCCGCCACCAGTCCCGAGACAAGGTCAGGAATGGCGAACGGCACGAAAAGCGCCGGGACCCGCGCTGATTTCCCAGCGTGGTCCCGGCGCAGCGGACGGTGAACCGCCCGTGGTGGTCAGCGGTTCTTCCACGCCTCCACGACGTTGACCGGGATGCGTCCACGCTCGGAAATCTCGAAGCCGTTCTTGGCGGCCCATTCCCGGATGGCCCGGTTCTGCTCACGGTCCATTCCCGAGACCCCGGCACGACCGGGACGGCGGGCCGGACGACCGGCCTCGACGTTGCCCCGGCCCAGCCGTCGGCCAGCGGTGATGTACGGGTCCAGCGACTTGCGAAGGACCCCCGCGTTCTCGTCGGAGAGGTCGATGGTGTATGCCGCACCGTCCAGACTGAACTCGACGGTCCGATCGGCCTTTCCGCCGTCGAGGTCGTCGGTCAGAACGGTTATTACCTTCCTTGCCATCGCCATTACTCCCTGTGTTGGGCGGGGTGTGGCTAAGAGTTTGACCCATCCTGCGGCAAATCCGCAACAATATGCGTCGTTTTCATTTGCGCGAGTCGCGCAATCGTCGGATAACCTGCGGCCGATGCTCGACCCGGTGTCGCGGCCCGATGCGGTCGCAGTGTCCCGGGTCACAGCCAGGAACAAGAGGAACGCCGGGCAGCTTGAGTCTGACACGCTCAACTCCACTGATGGCAGGTGTTCGATGGCAACCTTTCCGGTACTTCCCCTGACCGACGCCGTCCTGCTGCCCGGAATGGTCATTCCGGTGACCCTCGATCCGAGCACGCAGGCCGCGGTCGACGCGGCCCGTGCCACCGGCGAGCACAAGCTCCTCGCCGTGCCCCGCATCGACGGCGAGTACGGCTCCGTCGGCGTGATCGCCACCATCGAGAAGGTGGGCCGGCTGCCCGACGGCGAACCCGCCGCCGTGGTGCGTGGCCTCGCCCGGGCCCGCATCGGCTCCGGCGTGCCCGGCCCCGGCGCGGCCCTCTGGGTCGAGGCGGCCCCGCTGGACGAGCCCGCCCCGGCCGGCCGGGCCCGGGACCTGGCCCGTGAGTACCGGGCGCTGATGACCTCGGTCCTCCAGCAACGCGGCGCCTGGCAGGTCATCGACGCGATGGAACGGATGACCGACCTCTCCGAGCTGGCCGACGCGGCCGGATACGCGCCCTGGCTCACCCTGGCGCAGAAGACCGAACTGCTCGCCGCGCCGGACGTCACCGCCCGGCTCGAACTGCTGGTCGGCTGGGTGAAGGACCACCTGGCCGAGCAGGAGGTCACCGAGCGGATCAACAACGACGTGCGCGAGGGGCTGGAGAAGTCCCAGCGCGAGTTCCTGCTCCGGCAGCAACTGGCCGCCATCCGCAAGGAACTCGGCGAGGATGAGCCCGACGGCTCCGCCGACTACCGGGCCCGCGTCGAGGCCGCCGGGCTACCCGAGAAGGTACGCGAGGCGGCGCTGCGCGAGGTCGGCAAGCTGGAACGGGCCAGCGACGCCTCCCCGGAGGCGGGCTGGATCCGTACCTGGTTGGACACGGTGCTGGAGATGCCGTGGACCACGCGTACCCAGGACAACACCGACCTGGCCGCGGCCCGCGCGGTGCTCGACGCCGACCACGCCGGCCTGGCCGACGTGAAGGACCGCATCCTGGAGTACCTGGCGGTGCGCAACCGCCGCGCCGAGCGCAACCTCGGCGTGGTCGGCGGACGCGGCTCCGGCGCGGTGCTCGCCCTGGCCGGACCGCCCGGCGTCGGCAAGACCAGCCTCGGCGAGTCCGTCGCCCGGGCGCTGGGCCGCACCTTCGTCCGGGTCTCCCTGGGCGGCGTCCGCGACGAGGCCGAGATCCGCGGCCACCGGCGCACCTACGTCGGCGCGCTGCCCGGCCGGATCGTCCGCGCACTGCGCGAGGCCGGCTCGATGAACCCGGTCGTGCTCCTCGACGAGGTGGACAAACTGGCCGTCGGCTACGCCGGCGACCCCGCCGCCGCCCTGCTGGAAGTGCTCGACCCGGCGCAGAACCACACCTTCCGGGACCACTACCTGGAGGTCGACCTCGACCTGTCCGACGTGCTCTTCCTGGCCACCGCCAACGTGGTGGAGGCCATCCCCGGCCCGCTGCTGGACCGGATGGAACTGGTCACCCTGGACGGCTACACCGAGGACGAGAAGGTGGCCATCGCCCGGAATCACCTGCTGCCCCGACAGCGGGAACGGGCCGGGCTCACCGCCGACGAGGTGACCCTCGACGACGCGGCGCTTTCGCGGATCGCCGGGGAGTACACCCGGGAGGCCGGCGTCCGGCAGTTGGAGCGGGCCCTGGCGAAGGTCCTGCGCAAGGTCGCCGTCGAGCTGGCCACCGACCCCGCGCCGGTGCGGGTGGACACCGACAACCTGGCCCGCTACCTGGGCCGGCCGAAGCACACCCCGGAGTCGGCAGAGCGTACCGCCGTGCCGGGCGTGGCCACCGGCCTGGCCGTCACCGGCGCGGGCGGGGACGTGCTGTTCATCGAGGCGACCAGCATGGAGGGCGAGCCGGGGCTGACGCTCACCGGCCAGCTCGGCGACGTGATGAAGGAATCCGCGCACATCGCGCTGTCGTACCTGCGCTCCAACGGGCGACGGCTCGGGCTCGACCCGAACGCCCTCGCCGGGCGGCGGATCCACCTGCACGTCCCGGCGGGCGCGGTGCCCAAGGACGGCCCCAGCGCCGGCATCACCATGGTCACCGCGCTGGCGTCGCTGGCCAGCGGCCGGCCGGTGCGCCCCGAGTTCGGGATGACCGGCGAGGTGACCCTCTCCGGCCGGGTGCTGCCCATCGGTGGGGTCAAGCAGAAGCTGCTCGCCGCCCACCGGGCCGGCCTCACCGAGGTGATCATTCCGAAGCGCAACGAGCCGGACCTGGACGACCTGCCCGCCGAGGTCCGCGAGGCGCTGACCGTGCACACCCTCACCGACGTCGCCGACGTGCTCGCCCTGGCGCTGCGCCCGGCCGACGTGAACGCCGGCACCCTCGGCGGCCCGGCGCTCAGCGCGGCCTGACGGACACCGACGTCCCCCGTCCCTGCCCGGCACGGACGGGGGACGTCGGTGTCAGTAGCGATCCCGTCGGCCGCCGCCGTCGAAGTCCCGGCCCCGGCGCTCGCGCCGGTCGGCGCCGTCGAACCGGCGCTCGCCGCCGCCGTCGTCGCCGTCACCGTCACGGTCCCGGCGTACGGTCGCCTTTCGGCCCTTGATGGTGCTGCCGCGTAGCCCGGCGATCACCTCGTCGGCCACCCCGACCGGCACCTCCACCAGGGAGAACCGGTCGGCGATCTCGATCGAACCGATGTCCCGGCCGCTGACCCCGGTCTCCCCGGTGATCGCGCCCACCAGATCCTGCGGGCGTACCCCCGCGCGCCGGCCCAGGCCGATGAAGACCTGCGTCGTACCCGCGGGGCGGGGACGGCCCGGGCGGCGGTCGCCACCGCGACCCTCGTACCCCGGTCGGGTCTCGCGCGGCGGACGGACCGCGACCTGCGGGATCTCCTCCTCGTCGTCGTCGGAGCCCGGCAGGGCCGCCTCGTGGGCCAGCTTCACCGCCGCGAGCGCGACCTCCATCATGTCGAACTCGTCCGACAGCGACTCCACGATCACCCGGAACGGTTCCAGGTCGTCCTCGAGCAGCGACTCCCGCAGCGCCGCCTGGGTCAGTTCCAGCCGGCGGGTGCGCAGGTCGGCCACGGTCGGCAACTTGTCGATGGCGATCCGCTGCCCGGTCACCCGCTCGATCGTCTTGAGCATCCGGTGCTCGCGCGGCTCGGCGAGGGTGATCGCCACGCCCTCCCGGCCAGCCCGCCCGACGCGGCCGATCCGGTGCACGTACGACTCCGGCGCCGACGGCACGTCGTAGTTGACCACGTGGGTGAGCTGTTCGACGTCCAGCCCACGGGCCGCCACGTCGGTGGCGACCAGCAGGTCGGCGGTGCCGGAGCGCAGCCGGCCCATCACCCGGTCCCGCTGCTCCTGGCTCATCCCGCCGTGCAGCGCCTCAGCCCGGTAGCCGCGGCCGTTCATCGTCTCGGTGAGCCGGTCCACCTCCTCGCGGCTGCGGCAGAAGACGATCGCCGCGGTGGGCGACTCGACGTCCAGGACCCGACCCAACGCCGCCGGCTTGTGCGCCCGGGCCACGATGTACCCGCTCTGCCGCACCCGGGGCGCCTCGCCGGCCACCGTCCGCTCCCGCTCGATCTGGATCCGCACCGGGTCGGTCAGGTGCTGGCGGGCCAGCCCGTCGATGCGCGACGGCATGGTGGCGGAGAAGAGCACCGTCTGCCGCTGCGCGGGGGCGTGCTCCAAAATCGCCTCGATGTCCTCGGCGAAGCCCATGTCGAGCATCTCGTCGGCCTCGTCGAGCACCACCGTGGTCAGGTCGGTCAGCCGCAGCGTGCCCCGGGCGATGTGGTCCAGCGCCCGCCCCGGAGTGGCCACCACCACGTCCACGCCCATGTCCAGCGCGCGCAGCTGCCGGCCGATCGGCTGGCCGCCGTAGATCGGCAGCACCCGGGCGCCCAGGTCCTTGCCGTAGCGGTGGAACGCCTCCGACACCTGCACCGCCAGCTCCCGGGTGGGCACCAGCACCAGCGACACCGGATCCCCGCCGCCGCGTGCGTCCGGCATCCGCTGCAGCAGCGGCAACGCGAACGCGGCCGTCTTGCCGGTGCCGGTGGCGGCCTGGCCGAGCAGGTCCTGACCGGCCAGCAGCGGCGGGATCGCCTCCCGCTGGATCGGGGTCGGCTCCTCGTAGCCGAGCGCGGCGAGCGCGGCGAGCAGTTCGGCGCGGAGTCCGAGGTCCGTGAAGGCGCTCGCCTCGTCGGGGCCGGTGGAGGTGCGGGGGGTCGATTCTGGTGCGGAACTCATGGGCAAAGCTTTTCATCACCCCGACCGGCCCGCTGCGGCGACCGCCCACAAACCGTCGTCCCCGCCAGGTTCAGGCCAGGATGGCCAGCACCATGGTCAGCCCGACGGCGGTGTCCAGGACCCCGCACCACTCCGAGTACCCGCGGGGCACCACCCGGTCCAGCCGATGGTGCACGGCGTCCCAGGCGGCGTGGGCCAGCCAGCCGCCGGCCACCAGCCAGCGCGCCGGGCCGTCGTCGGCGACGACGGCCAGCGCCGCCAGCGTCCCCCACCCGGCCAGGCCGGCCAACTGGGACGCCACCGCCGCCCGGTCCCGCCAACTGCGACGCACCGTGCCCGCCACCAGGAAGCCGAACGGGAGGACGAGCAGGCTGAGCGGTGGCAGCACCACCGGGTCGAACCAGTTGTCGACCGTCATCAGCAGCGCCAGCCAGGACGGCCACCGGGAGACCAACGCCGCGACGACCGGACGCCGAGGCGACGGAACCGGGTGCGCGTGCCGGTGCCGGACCGCCACCACGACCATCGCCGGCACCATCAGCAGGTGGCCGCCGAGCAGCAGGGCCTCCCCGTCGAGCGGCCCGGCGGCGAACGGGACGAACAGCAGCAGGTACGGCACGTACATCGCGGCGACCATCTCGACGAGCGCCCGGGCTCGGTGACCCCGGTGCCACATCCACGCCACCATCCCGATCGACATGTTGGTCGCCATGACCAGGGCGGCGACCGCCGGCTTGGCCAGGACATCGGTGAACTCCAGCGCCGCGCCGGCGGTACGCCAGAGCGGATCGAGCAGCAGCATCCCGGCCACCATCGCGACGGTCATCCCGACCAGGTGCCGCAGCAGGCGGTGGCCGGGGCGGTCCCGGGCAGTGGCCGGGGACGTGGGTACGGCAAGCGTCTCGGACATGCCTCGACCCTGCCGCCGGGCGGCGCGCGGCGACAGGTGCGTCCGACACGGGACGGGCGTGCGGAGTCCACGGGTGACCCGTGACGGTCGCGGGGGCCAGCATGGTCCCGCCCGGCCCTAGGATCGGCGGACATGACGGTGGGGGCGACGGATACGGACCGGCGGCTGCGCCGGGCCCGTCGGGTGGCGCTCGCCTCGCTGGTGGCCAGCGTGGGCTCCGCGCTGCTGCTGCCCGGCATCGGCCTGACGCGCGAGCCGGACCCGCTGCGGCTGGCGCTCGGCGCGACCGGCCTGGTGGCCTTCGCCGCCGCTCAGGCCGCGGTGCTGCACGCGGCGGTCACCCCGTGGCTGGGGCAGCGCCGCCGACGCCGCCTGCACACCGCCTTCGCCGTGGTCGCCGTGGCCACCGTGCCGCTGATCGGGCCGGTGGCAGCCGGTGCCTGGCCCACCTGGGCGTGGCTGGGCGCGTCGCTGGTGGGGATGACGCCGCTGCTGCTGCGTCCCCGCCCCGCGCTGGCCGTCGCGGCGGCGGTCGTCGCGGTCGCGGTCGCGGTGGCTGGGTGGACCGGCGGTTCGGCCGCCGCCGCCGTGGTGATCGCCGGCGGGGTGGGCGCCGGCATCGCGGCCGTCAACGGGGTGCAGGTGTGGTTCTGGGACCTGCTCGTCGCCGCTCGGCAGGGACAGCAGGCCCGCGCCCGGCTGGCCGCGGCCGAGGAGCGGCTGCGCTTCGCCCGGGACGTGCACGACCTGCTCGGTCACGACCTCACCGTGATCGCGCTGAAGGCGGAACTCGCCGCCCGGCTCGCGCCGGTCGACGCCGGGCGGGCCGGCCGGGAGGCGGCCGAGGTGCAGCGGCTCGCCGGCACGGCGCTGCACCGGGTCCGCGAGGCGGTACACGGCTACCGGGCGGTGGACCTCGGCGAGCAGTTGGCCGCCGTGACCGAGGTGCTGCGTTCCTGCGGGGTGCGCTGCGACGTGGACGCGGCCGCCGGCGAACTGCCGGCGGAGGCCGCTGCCGAACTGGCCGCCGTACTGCGCGAGGCGGCGACGAACGTGCTGCGGCACAGCCGGGCCAACTGGTGCCGGATCGGGATCGTGCGGGAGGACGACGCGGTGACGATGACGGTGAGCAACGACGGCGTCGGCGACGCCCGAGAACCCGACGGGCACAGCCACGGGCTGCGCGGGCTGGCCGAGCGGCTGGCGGCGGCGGGCGGCGGCCTGCGTGTCCGGTGCGAGAGCGGGGTCTTCACCCTCGCGGTGACCGTACCGGTGTCCCGGTGATCCGCGTTTTGCTCGCCGACGACGAGGAGCTGATCCGCCAGGCTCTCGCCGCGCTGCTCGGGCTGGAGAGGGACATCGAGGTGGTGGCCCAGGCGGGCGACGGACGGGGTGCCCTGGAGGCGGCCCGGGCACACCGGCCGGACGTGGCCGTGGTGGACCTCGAGATGCCGCCGCCGGGCGGGATCGCACTCGCCGCCGAGCTGGCTCGCGTGCTGCCCTCCTGCGCGGTGGTCATCCTCACCGGGCATGGCCGCCCGGGACACCTGGGCCGGGCCCTGGCCGCGGGGGCGCGCGGCTTCCTGGCCAAGGGCGCCCCCGGTGGCGCCCTCGCCGACGTGGTGCGCCGGGTACACGCCGGCGCCCGGTACGTGGACCCGGCGCTGGCCGCCGACGCGCTGACCCTGCCGCCCTGCCCGCTCACCCCCCGGGAACTGGAGACCCTGCGGCTGGCCGGGTACGGCAGCCCGATCGCGGTGATCGCCCGGCGTACCCACCTTGCCCCGGGGACGGTGCGCAACCACCTGAGCGCGTGTGTGCAGAAACTCGGGGCGGCCGACCGGGCCGACGCGGTCCGGATTGCCCGCGAGGCCGGCTGGCTCTAGTCGCGGCGCACGGTCACCGCGGGGCGTCGCCACCGCCCACCCCGCCGATAGCCTGACCAGGTGCCCACCGTCGAACTGGTCTGCGACCCCCGGCTGGAGGAGACGGTGCGTGCCGCCTGGGACCGGCTCGCCGCCGCCGGCCTGCCGAGCCTGGCCCGCAACACCCACCCCACCAACCGCCCGCACCTGACCATGGCCTCGGTCGACCGGTTCCCGCCCGGTGCCGCCGAACGGCTGGCCGATCTCTTCGACGCGGCGCTGCCCCTACCGGTGCACCTCGGCCGGGTGGAGGTGCTCGACGGCAGCGCCCCGCTGGTCTGGCTGGTGCGGCCCGACCCCCGGCTGACGGCGTTGCACGAGGCGGTCGACGAGGTGCTCACCCCCGCCGGTGGCCGCAACCCGTGGCACGCCCCCGGTCGGTGGATCCCGCACCTGAGCCTCGCACTGCGTTTTCGACACCACGACCGGCGGCTCGCCCGCGTGCTGGCCGGCGCGGACCGGCCGTCGGGTGAGTTCGTCGCCGCCCGCAGCTACGACGGGGACACCCGTACGGTCAGCCCGCTGGGCGCGGCCGCCTGACCGCGGACGCGGGTACGCGGTAGGCGCGGCCCCCGTCGGGGATCCGGCCCGGCGGGACGCCCGGCAGCGTGCCGCCGTGGTGACCCACATCACCGTCCCACGTCCCACCGCCGGCCCGCTCCGCCGCCGCCGTCCGGGGGAGGATCACCCAGAGCGGGCGGACGGGCCCGTAACGGCAGAGGAGACAACGGTATGAACGACCGCGCGACCGTGGACATGTGGTTCGACCCGGTCTGCCCCTGGGCGTGGGTGACCTCCCGGTGGCTGCTCGAGGTGGAGAAGGTCCGGCCGGTGGACATCAGGTTCAACGTGATGAGCCTGGCGGTGCTCAACGAGGGCAACGACAACGTGCCCGAGCCCTACCGGGACCGGCCCGACGAGTACTTCGCGCTGCGTCGCCTGTCCTGGGGGCCGGTGCGGATCTGCGTCGCCGCGGCCGAGGCGCACGGCCGGGAGGTCCTGCGGGACCTGTACACCGCCTTCGGCACCCGCATCCACCCCGGCGGGCAGCCGCTCGGGGACGAGCTCAACCGCGCGGCGCTGGCCGACGCCGGGCTCGACCCCGCCCTCGCCGACGTGGCGGAGCGCACCGACCACGACGACGCGGTCCGGGCCAGCCACGACGCCGGGATGAAGCCGGTCGGCACCGACGTGGGCACTCCGGTGATCCACGCTCCGGGGCCGGTGCCCGGGCGGGCGGTGGCGTTCTTCGGCCCGGTGGTCACCCCGGCACCGAAGGGTGAGGCCGCCGGCCGGCTCTGGGACGGCGTCCTCCTGGTCGCCGGCACCCCCGGCTTCTACGAGCTCAAGCGCAGCCGCGACCTCGAGCCCTCCTTCGACTGACCGACCGCGGGCCCTTCCGTTCTAACCCGGGCCGGCGGTGGCGCGACGCAGGATCGCAGAGGGCGCTCGAACCCGGCTGAAGCGTGTCCGAGTGGGTGCCGGTCGACCGCGCCCGCCCGATCCGACCCGGCGCTGTCGTCGTACGGTCAGGCGAAGGCGATGAGTCGCACTTAGGGGTATATAAGAGCATTTCTGATTCCTTGGCGACTATGGGTGGTTAGCGTGTGCCTCACGGTGATCCGTGCCGTGCGTGTCACACGGGAGAGGACCAGCCCATGCGCGTACCCAGCCGCAGCTCCGGACCCGAGCCGTCCGTCACCTCACCGGCCCTCGCCCGCCGGTCCCCGTCGCCGGCCCGCGCGGTCGCCCGCGTCCTGCCCGACCTCGACGCGTACCGCGACGCGGTCGCCGACCTGCTGGTGGAGGTCGCTGCGCTGGCCGATTCCGACGCCATCCTGGCCCGCCGGGTCCTGCTCGATCAGCGGATGCGCGAACCGGCGGTCGCCGCCGTGCTCGACGCCAGCCCGCAGGGCATCGTCGGCGCCCGTGAGACGCTGCTGCTGGAGATGGCCCGCTACCAGCCGAACGAACGCAACTCGGCCCGGGACCTCACTGCCCTGGTCCGGATCTACCTGCTCTCCCGCATCGACCTCATGTGGTGGCGCGACACCCCCACCTTCGGCACCGACGAGCAGGTCAACACCCACCCCGACCTGGTGGACCTGGAATGGCTGCGGCGGCGGGGGTTACTCGCGTTCCGTTACCGGGAGCAGCCCGGCACGCTGGTCGGCCGAGGGGTGCGAGCGGTCGGTCGCCGGCTCCGGCCCGACGCCACCCCGCGCACCGCCGGCGTCCGGTTCCGCCGGGCCCGCCGCGAGATCGTCGCGCTGCTCAACGATGTTGCCCGGGAGTTCGACCGGGCTACCCCGGTCGGCACCCCGCCGCTGTGGGTCACCAGTCTGGTCCGCAGCGCCGAGCACCAGCACCAACTACGCCGTCTCGGGTACGCGGCGATGGTGCCCAGTGCCCACTGTCTCGGGTGGGCGGTCGACATCGAGATGAGCTGGTTCGCCCGCTTCGGTGTCCAGAAGATCCTGGCCGAGATCCTGTTCGCGCGGCAGGCCGCCGGTGAGCTGAACGTCGTCGACGAGGGACAGGCGTGGCACGTCTGCCTCGCCCCGGCCGCCCGCGCCCGGCTCCGCTCGGCGTACGAAGCAGAGATGGGAGCCTGAGGATGGTTGCCGTCCGACAGAAGCTTCCGCCCCCGCCCACTCCCGGCCGGCGGCCGCCGGCACGCCGACATGCCATGGCCGCCGGCGGGTAGTAGGGGCCGTATGGCGGAACCGGACGTGGTGGTGGTGGGGCAGATCGCCAGGGACCTGGTGCTCCAGGTGGACGAGCTGCCCGCGGCCTCGGGCACGGCGCCGGTGCGGTGCCGGCGGGAGCTGCTCGGCGGCAAGGGCGCCAACCAGGCGGTGGCGCTGGCACAGCTCGGTGTCGCTGTCGGCCTGCTGGGCGTGGTCGGTGACGACGAGATCGCCGATCGGCTGCTGGCCCGGGCCCGGGCCGACGGGGTCGACGTGGCAGCCGTGGTACGCCGGGCGGGCACGCCGACCGGGCTGATCGTCGACCTCGTCGACGCCGCCGGGAACTGGCACTACGTGCAGGACCTGCCCGAGCCGACGCTGCTTGCCGCCGCCGACGTGCGCCGTGCCGCAGACCGGTTGCGGGCCGCCCGGGCGGTGCTGGTGCAGTTGCAGCAGCCGCACGAGGCGGCGTTGGCCGCCGCCGGCTGCGCCCGCCAGGCCGGGCGGCTGGTCGTGCTGGACGGTGCGCCCGAGGAGCGGTCGCGCGCTGCCGAACTGTTGGTGCTCGCCGATGTGCTGCGTACCGACGCGCGGGAGACCGAACTGCTGACCGGCGCTCGGCCGAACGACGCGACCGACGGCCGCCGGGCCGCCCGTGAGTTGCTCGGGCACGGCCCGACACTGGTCGCGGTGGAGGTGGACGGGGTCGGCAACGCCTTCGCCTGGCCCGACGGCGACCTCTTCGTCCCGCTCAGCGACACCCCGACGGTGGACACCACCGGCGCGGGGGACGCCTTCGTCGCCGCGCTCACCGCCGGCCTGCTGCGCGGGGAACCCCGGGACCTCGTCGCCCGACGCGCCGTCGCCGCGGCCGGCGCCACGGTGGGGCACCCGGGTGGGCGCCCGGAACTCTCCGAGGAGGCGATCGGGAAACAGTTGGCGCTGATCCCGGCCTGAACCGTCGACCCACGCGACCTGACCGCTCCGCCCCGCCAGTGTGCCCCGATCGCCTGCGCGGAGCGGCAGTCGATCGCCCCCGCCCGGGGCTGCGACGACGGCGGCCTGCCGGAACCGCCTGTGGCCAGGTGGCTCCGGCAGACCGCCGGAGGGATCGCGCCGGTCAGCCCGCGGGTGGGAAGGGGTCGTCCCGGTAGGTGTACTCGGTCTCGATCTTCCCGTCGGCGGTGTGCACCACCAGCTGGCTCGGCTCGTTGGCGTGGGCGATCTTGCGCCCTTGCTCGACCGCGCTGTGCTTGGTGTCGTACGAGCCGAGAGTCCTGTCGCCCTGCTCGACCTTCCAGCCCCCGCCGTTCGGCACCACGTGGTATTCGTTGCGCTTCATGTGCCGCCTTCCTCTCGTCGGTTAGCCTCGCTGGTACCCCGCGTGGAGACCGGAAAACGACGGGCGGTGGACAACCGTCGAAGCCTGCCCCAGGCTTGGGGACATGCGGAGGGCCTTGGCGGGCACCGGACCGACCCTGCTGCTCGTCACCGCGGGTTGTACCGACTCCGCTGTGGACGCCCCGCCCCGGCTGGTGGAGCCGGCCGCGTCGGCCGCCGCCGCGACGCCGACCGCCTCCCGGCAGGACGCCGACGAGGTCGCGCGCACCCTGGCCAGCCTGCGCCGCGTCGACGACCTGCCGCTGTACGAGATGACCTATGCCGGCGGGTACGACCCGACGGTCGGCACCGACGCCCGGCCGGCGTCGGGTCCGTTCGGCTGTTCGCTCTTCGCGGCCGGTGGGGACCCGGCTCGGCCGCTGGTCGCCCGCAACTTCGACTGGGCGGCCCACCCGGCGATGGTGCTGCGCACCGACCCGCCGGACGGCTACGCGTCAGTCTCGATGGGGGACCTGTCGTACCTCGGGGTGGGGTCGGACCCGACGGGGGACCGACGGCTGCTGAACGCGCCGCTCCTGCCCTTCGACGGGATGAACGAGCGTGGGCTCGCTGTGGGGGTGGCCGCCGACGACCACGCCACCGCGAAGCCGGTGCCGGGCCGGCCCACCGTCGGCTCGGTGCGGATCCTGCGCCTGGTACTGGACCGGGCGGCCACGGTGGACGAGGCGGTGGCCGTGTTCGAGCGGCACAACCTGGACTTCGACGGCGGGCCGCCGTTGCACTACCTGCTCGCCGCCGCGGCGGGCCGGTCGGCGGTGGTGGAGTTCGTCGCCGGCACGATGCGGGTACAGCGCGGCGAGGTCCGGCTGGTTCCGGCGGGCGGCGGCGAGCGCCGCTACCGGCTGCCGGTGAGCTGACCGGCGTACGCGCGAGGGCCCGGCCCCCAGCGGGACCGGGCCCGGTCGTGTCGCCCCCGCTACCAGCTCAGGTAGCCGGCCTGGGTCTGCACGTTGAGCTCACGGAAGTGGACCAGGTGGGCCGTCCAGGTCCGCCAGTCGTTCAGCTCCAGCACGTCCAGGCCCTTCTGGATGTCGCTGGAGTAGATGTGCCCGTTGTAGTAGTACGTCGACCAGGCGCCGGCAGTGGTGAGCTGGGTGTCCGACAGCGGTCCCCGCTCCCAGTACGCGATCTCCTTCGGCTTGGCGGAATCGGTGAAGTCCCACACCGAGACGCCACCCTGGTACCACGCCTGCACCATGATGTCGCGGCCGAGCACCGGGATCAGCGAGCCGTTGTGCGCCACGCAGTTCTCGGTGTTCGCGTTGGTGCGCGGGATCTTGTAGTAGCTACGGAAGACCATCTTCCGGGCGTCACCACGGCCGGTGATGTCGTAGATGGCGTTCGCGCCACGGTGCGGGCCGACGGTGGCGTTGCAGGTGGCCGCGCTGCCGCCGCCCAGCTCGTCGGTGAAGACCACCTTGGTGCCGGCGTTGTTGAACGTGGCCGAGTGCCAGAACGCGAAGTTCACCGTGTCCCGTACCCGGTTGATCACCCGGGGCGCCTCGCGGTTGCGGATGTCCAGCAGGATGCCGTCACCCATGCAGGCGCCGGCGGCGAGGTCCTTGGTCGGGTACGCGGTGATGTCGTGGCATCCGCTGGTTGCCGAGGCCTTCCCCGGAGCGCCCTCGTACCCGCCGTCGGGGAAGAGGTTCGGGGTGGCCACCACGGCGGCGTCGGTGGGCTTCTTCAGCGGCACCTTGACGATGGAGATGGAGTCGTGCGGCGGCTGGCAGTCCGGGAAGTCGGCCCGCGGGCTGTACGACGAGACGTACAGGTAGACCGTCTTGCGGTCCTTGCCCGGGACCAGGGTGTGGGTGTGCGAGCCGCAGGCGGTCTCCACCGACTTGATGTAGCGCGGGTTGGTCTTGTCGGTGATGTCGAAGACCTTGATGCCCTCCCAGGACTCCTTCACCGAGGCCGACTGCGACGTGCTGGTGCAGGAGTCGTCGCTGCGCGAGGAGTCGGTGGAGAGGAAGAGCAGGTTGCCGTGGACCGAGATATCGTTCTGCGAGCCGGGGCAGAGCACCTGCGACACGATCTTCGGGGCGCTGGGCCTGCCGATGTCGTAGATGACGAACCCGTTGTAGTTGCCGGCGAAGGCGTACCGGCCCTGGAAGGCGAGGTCGGTGCCGGCCGCGCCCGGGGTGTTGAACGGCGCCTGCTTGGGCAGGTTGGCGATCTGGCGCAGGTTGGGGCTGCTGGAGATCTCGTCGACCCCGAGACCGGGGTCGTTGGTGGCCGGTGCGGCGGTGACCGCGGCGACCGCCTCCGCGTCGGGCGTCGCGGCTGCGCTGCTGGCGGGAGCGGTGGTGAGGCTGGCGGCCAGCAGGCCGGTGGCGACGACGCCGAGGGTACGCGACCGTCGCCGGTGGAGGGTGAGACTGATCATCGGCAGAGCCCTTCGGGCAGGGGGTGATGATGCTGGACACCCTACTATCCGACGAGGAGCGTCGATGTGACTCGGGTCACACTTTGCGACTGTCGCCAATGGCTACGATCGGCGTGACCTCGATCGGAGGGGGAATCCGCATGACCGCCCGACGTGGACGGATCCTGCTCGTCGTCACACTCTCGGCCGTACTGCTGGCGGCGCTGGCGTTCACGCTGCGTCCCGCCGGCCGGCGTGCCCCCGCGGAAGCCGGGACGGCCGTCGGCGTGACGCCGTCGCCGACGGCCAGCGGCGGCCCCTCGGTCATCGTGCCCGGCCGCCCCGGCGAGCCCGTCGTCGCCCGTCCCGCCGACGAGGTCCGCGTGACCGGGTCACCTCACTACAACTCGCTCGACGTCTGGTTCGTCCGGATGATGATCCCGCACCACCAGCAGGCCCTGGAGATGGCCCAGCTCGCGCCGGACCGGGCCGCCAGCCCGGGGATCAAGGCGATCGCCGACCGGATCGGGGGCGCGCAGGCGCCGGAGATCGGCATGATGCGCGGCTGGCTCAGCGCCCGTGGCCTCTCCGCCGAGGTGCCCGACCACGACCACGGCACGATGCGCGGCATGCAGTCGCCCGAGGCGCTGCGCCGGCTCGCCGCCGCCCGGGGAGCCGACTTCGATCGGCTCTTCGTACGAATGATGACCGAGCACCACCAGGGTGCCGTGACGATGGCCACCGACCTGCTCGGCGTGGGCGCGGACCAGCAGCTCAACGAGTTCGCCAACTCCGTCGCCACCGAGCAGGCGGTGGAGATCGACCGGATGCGCGCCCTGCTCTGACCGTCTTCCGCCTCGCGGCGGGGATCTGCCGACATGTTCGACGATGACGGACGCCACGTGGTCGTCCCGGTCACCGGGTCGGAGCCGCTCCATCACCGCGCCCCGACACCGGTCGGTGCTCGGCCGGTACCTGCCGCCGGCCAGAGCACGGCCGAGTCGGTCGACCGCGATGTCCCATCTGGCGCTGACGCGTTTTCTGTTCGTGTCAGCCAGTCAGTCGCCGGCCGGCGGCGGATCCCCGCCCGGCGGCGCGGTGGTGGTGGGCGGCGGATCGGCCGGCCCGGTGGTGGGCGGCGGATCGGCCGGCCCGGTGGTGGGCGGCTGGCCGCTGGGCGTGGATGGCGGGGTGATCGAGGGGGACGCGTCGGGCGATCCGGAGGGCTGCGGTGACGGGCTCACGCTCGGCGTGGGCGACTGCCGTGGGCCCTGGTTCCCGACCCGCTCGGGCCGGTACGGCTGCCGGCTCTCGCTCTCCTCGGCCACGACCGGCAGCTGTGCCGGCTCGCTCGGCACGGCGCTGGTCGACGGGTTCTTGATGTCGGTGGCCCGGTCGCCGGCTTGCTTGGCTGCCCCCAGTGCGGCACCGAGCGCGGTGAGCGCGACCAGCACCGCGGCCAGCGCGCCGGTCAGGGAGCCACGGCGGCCCCGGCCGCGCCGCGGTGCCGCCACGGTCGCCCCCGGAAGCGTCGGCACGGCGTTGCGGGTGCTGGTCCGACCGACCGGCACGGGAGCCACCAGGGCGGTCGGCGTGCCACTGTCGTCGCCGAGCGCCGCGCGGGCCGCCGCCGCCATCTCCGCGCCGCTGGCGAAGCGGTCCGCCGGATCCTTGGCCAGCGCCCGGGCCACCAGGGACTGGACGGAGGCCGGGATGTCGGCCGGGAGCGCGGGCGGCTCGTCGTCCAGGTGGCGCACCGCCACCTGGAGCGGATTGTCGCCGGTGAAGGGCGGGGTGCCGGTGAGGCAGCAGTAGGTGACCGCGCCCAGCGCGTAGATGTCGGTGGCCCCGGACACGGGTCGGCCCGCTGCCTGCTCGGGCGCCATGTAGAGCGCGGTGCCCGGCACCGCGTTGGTGCTGGTGATGCTGGTCACGTTCGTCGACCGGGCGACGCCGAAGTCCACCAGGACCACCGTGCCGTCCTCCTGCACCAGCAGGTTGCTCGGCTTGACGTCCCGGTGCACGATGCCGCCGACGTGCGCGGCGTGCAGCGCCTGCGCGGCCTGCGCCACGATCGACATGGTCTCGTCGACTTCGAGGTGCCCGGCAGCCTCGATCCGCCGGGACAGCGGCTCACCCTCGACGAACTCCATGACGAGGTAGTCGGCCCGACCACCGTCGTCCAGGCGGTCCTCGCCGCAGTCGAAGACCTGCACGATGCCGGGGTGGCGCAGCGCGGCCATGATCCGCGCCTCGGCGCGGAAGCGGGCGATGAAGTCGGGATCGGAGACCAGCGCGGGCAGCAGCACCTTCACCGCGACCCGACGGCCCAGAACGAGGTCCGTGGCGCGCCAGACGTCGCCCATGCCGCCGGTGGCGACACGTTCGTCGAGGCGGTAGCGACCGCTGAGCACGACCTCCGATGACAACACCCCCTTACCGTACCCAGCGGTCGCGAGAAGGACTCACGGCGATGTCCGGGAATGTGGTCCAGCCGACCGGCGGCGGTGGCCGACGTCCATCCAAACGGTGACGACCGCCGGACGCGTCACCACGCCGGGCGGACGCACGCGCGAGCCCGGACGAAACGGCCTCCCGGGCCACCGTACCCGCCGCGAGCAGCGCGCAGAGCGTCCTGCGCTCCGTCCGTGTTACCTCGACTCGCCGCCGACGCGGGTAGAGATTTCTCACTCCGGCCGGGATGCGTCGCCGACTTGTTCCGCCGCCGATCGACTCCTAGCGTTAGCCCGACCCTGGGCCAGCCCACGGTGCCGGTAGGGCATTCTCGCCGACGGCCGTACCGCTGCGGCGGGGTCCAGACATGCCGCCCGGGCCTGCCGGCACGGGCGCGACGGGGGTCAGCGGGGGGCTGATGGTGCGCGACGGGGTCCAGCCGCCGGGCTTGCGGCGCGACGACGCATCTGCCCCGATGGCCAGGGGCCGGGCGGGAACGGCGGACGGATGACCGGTGAGCTGACCGAGGCGGTGGCCGCGGCGCGGGCCGGCGACGAGGGCGCCTTCCGCTATCTCTACCGCAGCCTCCAACCGGGCCTGTTGCGCTATCTCACCGTCCTCGTCGGCCCGGACGCCGAGGACGTCGCTTCGGAGACCTGGCTGCAGATCTCCCGCGACCTGCCCCGCTTCACCGGTGGGGAGTTTCGGGCGTGGACGGTCACCATCGCCCGCAACCGAGCCATGGACCATCTCCGCCGCCAGCGCCGCCGGCCCGCACTCACGGTGCCGGTGCAGGCGCTCAGCGAGCTGGCGGGGGACGTCGACACGGCTGAACGGGCCGGTGAGACGATCGGCACCGAGGCGGCGCTGGCGCTGATCGCCACCCTGCCACCGCGCGAGGCGGAGGCGGTGCTGCTGCGGGCGGTGATCGGGCTGGACGCGGAGACCGCCGGCCAGGTGCTCGGGCGTCGGGCGGGTGCGGTCCGGACCGCCGCGCACCGCGGCCTGCGGCGGCTGGCCGCGCTGCTGGAGCGGCCGGACGCGGCCCGGCCGACGCAGGCCGCACGGCGAGCCACCCCGCCCCTGCCCCGCCGCGGCCATCCCGCGCCGGAGGCTCGCGCCGAGCCGGCGGACGGATGACGTGAGGGGACACTGGATGGACTTCCACCGCTCCGACCGTTCTCTGGACCGGGCCGAGGCCGAGCGGCTGCTCGACGCCGCCGCGACCAGGACGGCCGGCGACGCGGAACCGCTCACCCGGCTGCTCTCCGCCGCCACGGCACCCGCTCATCCCGGCGAGGTCGCCGGAGAGGAGGCGGCGCTCGCCGCGTTCCGGGCCGCCCGTGCCGCCGGGCCGGCCGCCACCCCGCCCCGCCGCCGGCGTGGCCTCACCACCGGCCTGGCGGCCTGGGTGGCCGGCGTCGCCGCGGTCGCCACCGCCGGGGTCGCCTTCGCCGCGGTGACCCGCGACCGCCCGGCCGACCCGCAACCGCCGGCCGGCCCGCCCGCGTCGGTGCCGCAGCCC
>NZ_SMJY01000060.1:0-28130 GCF_004348355.1 Micromonospora sp. KC721
GCCCGGACCTGCCCACCCCGGCCTGGCCCTACCCGGCCACGGCCACGGCCAGGCCAGGCCAGGCACGGCACTGCGAGGTGGGCGAGCGGGCCTTGGGCGACGACTCCGGGGCGGCCGAGGACGGCGGTGGGCGGAGGCGAGTGGTCAGCGGGTGAGGGCGCGGGCGGCGACGGTGAGGTCGGCGACCAGCCCCTCGTACGCCTTGTCCTGGTCGTCGGCGCGCAGCACGGCGGACGGGTGGATGGTGGCGAGCAGTTGCGCGGCTGGCGCGTCGGCGACCGTTCCGGCGCTGTCCACCGGTACCCGGACGAAGTCCTCCGGCCGCTGCGCGGACGCCGGCCAGGGCAGCAGTTCACCGCGCTGCCGGGTGACCCGGAACGCGGGGCCGAGCAGTGCCTTCGCGGCGGTCGCCCCGAGCACCACCACCAGTTCCGGGTGGAGCCGGGAGAACTCGGCCACCAGCCAGGGCCGGCAGGCGGTGATGTGCACCCGGTCGGGTGTCTGGTGGATCCGCCGCTTGCCGCGCAACTCGAACCGGAAGTGCTTCACCGCGTTGGTGAGGTAGATGTGGGCCGGGTCGATTCCGGCGTCGTCCACCGCCTTGCGTAGCAGCCGCCCGGCCGGGCCGACGAAGGGTAGGCCCTTCTGGTCCTCCATGTCGCCGGGCTGCTCGCCGACGAAGACCACCCGGGCACCTTCGTCGCCCCGCCCGAAAACGGTCTGCGAGGCGTCCCGGTACAGCTCACAGCCCCGGCAGCCGGCAGCGGCGTTGCGCAACTGGTCCAGGGTGTCGGCCTGGGGCGGGATGAACTGCTGGGCACCGGGTGCGTCGGTCTGCTCGGCCATGCGGACAGTTCTACCCGGTACGGCGGTAGGCACGCGGCGGACCCGCCCTGGCACCGCCGAGGCGTTCTCGACGGTGGCGGGTGGGTCGATCCTCACCCGGTCGGTGTGGTGGAGCTTGGTGGCTCAGCGGGCACCGCGGGGAGCCGGCGCAGTGCTCGGATGGCGAGTACCGCCAGGGGTGCGCCCACCGCGAGGACGGCGGCCGCCTCGACCACGGCGATCGTGAGCAGTGGGGTCTGTTGTGCCTGGTGGCTGTAGTCGGGCAGGGTCGCCGTCCGCAGGGCGAGGGTCGCGGCGGCGAGCAGGGTGAGCGCCAGCGACCACGGCAACGTGCGGGCGGCCCGGTCAGGTCGCCGGCTCGCCAGGTGGACCGCGATGGCGGCGCTGACGAGGGCGCAGGACAGGCCGGGCCAGTCCAGCAGTCGCAGTGCCTGACCGTTGGCCTGGACGGCGAACAGCGGCACGGGGACGAGGAGGATGCCGGCCGGTAGCGCGTACAGCCAGCGGCGGCGCGGCACCGGTTCGGCGTCGTGGTGGAACGCCGCCATGGCGAGCACCAGGACAGCGTCGAGGAGCAGCGTCACCCACGGCGACGCGGCGGGCGGGGTCTCGCCGGAGGCATGTTGCACGGCATGGGTCACGGCGGGGGGCAGGATGGCGAGCAGGGCCAGCGCCTGGGCCACCCGCCGGTGTCCGAGGACGAGTGCGACGTACGCCGGCAGCCACGCGTAGTCGGCCAGGTCCCACGCGGTGCGCCACAGGTTGCCCGGCGCGACCGGCGTCCATTCGGGCGGCGGGGCGGGCAGCGAGGCGATGTTTCCGGACAGCCACGCCGTGATAACCACGCCGGCGGTGGCCATCACGGCGTGGGTGAGCGTCGCCATCAGGGTGGCCAGTCGGACGGCCTGGCCCCACGCGTACGCCCGGGGTGGGGCGTTGGTCCCGCCGAGCCGCAGCCGAGCGGCGAGGGCGAGGACGCTGGCGACCTCGGACAGCCGCGGCCGGCCGTGGTCGGCGACGTACGCGTTGGTGTCCGCGTCGTCGGTGTCCATGCTCTCCAGGAAGGCGGCGACCATGTCCTCCTCCCACTGGCGCCGGTAGTCGGCGGGCAGCAGCCGCAGCAGGTGGCGGTAGCGTTCCTCCAGCCGGTTCATGACGGCGACCTTCCCGCGATCGGGCTCTGCTGCGCGCGTAGCCGGGCCGAGGCGATGCGGGCGTTGGCGGCCAGCCGTTCCGTCTCAGCGGCGAGCGCGTGGCGGCCGCGCTCGGTCAGCCGGTAGTACCGGCGCAGCCGGCCCTGCCAGGCCTCCTCCCGGTCGGGTTCCACCAGGCCGTCGGTGACGAGTCGATCCAACACCCCGTACAGGGAGCCGATCTTGAGCTGGACACGCCCCTGGGACAGTTCCGTCACGTCGGCGACGATCCCGTAGCCGTGGCGTGGCGCGTCGAGTAGCGCGGTGAGGATGAAGAAGGCCGGTTCTGTCATCGTCCGAGGAGCCATCCGCCCAATATAATGGATGACAAGATATGCTGCGACGCACAGGCAGAGGTCGGAACGGCGTGACCCTCCGGCGTCGGTCGTGGTGCCAAGACAAGGGAGTGCTCATGGGCGACGGTGAAGCGGCGGACGTGGCCGACCTGGGCGGGCCGGACTTCGCCCCGGTGATACCGCCGGCAGACAGCAGCGTGGTGGGCGCGCCACCCCCCGACCGAGGCGTCGTCCTGGGTCCCGGATACCGCGGCCACGTCGTGCTGCCCAGGGCAGCACGGCCAGCACCTCCCCCCGCCGGCTCCGGCAGCGACTCCGCGCAGGAAACCCGACAGGACCGGCCGGCGGAGCACCGCGATCATCCATGAGTGGCCCCGCCGCTCACCGCATGGTCACGACCGTGCCACAGGTTGACGAAGGATGGTGCGCAGCTTCGCCGGCTCGGTCCGGCGCGGGTCGCCGAGATAGATCTCGTGGTGCGGCCCGTTGAACGTGAGGCCGTTGGCAGGCATGAACTCGTGGTGCAGGCGCGCGAGCACCGGACCCTCGTCGTCGTACGAGCCGATGTGCAGGACCTGGACGGCCAGCCCCTCCGCGTACCGCTCGAACCGCACCTGGTCCACCGCCGGCAGGCCCTTCTTCGTGGCGGTCAGCCGGATCGCCTCGTCCACCATGGCAGCGGTGATCCACTCCGGCTGGGTGATCAACATCGTCCACCGCCAGTCGCCCTTGGCCCGGGTCACGAACACGGTCGGGTCGTCCGCCGACCACAGGCCCTCCAGCGGAGCGACCACGTAGTCCCGGCCGAGCTGCGACTTGCTGGCGAACTTCAGCGCGTACGAAAGGGCGTACAGGGCCGTCACCGCGTCCTGGTAGGACGGCGACGTGTTGGGGTCACCCTTGCCGTCGATCATCAGGAACGGCAGTTCCGGCACGTCCACGAGCTGGAAGCTGCCGGCGCGGGGCCCGTAGAGGTCCTTGCGGTCCCGTTTGATGTCCGACTTCGTCGCCATGTTCTTCTCCAGGTTTGCGGTCGTGGTGGCGATCCAGGCCCGTTCGGCCTCAAGTTGGGTCGTGGCGTAGTCGAAGATGGCGGCGACGAAGTCCGCGACCGGCTCCTGTGCCGCCCGAGCCGCCTGGATCGCGGCGAGGCGCTCCGCCACCTGGGCCTCGCGTGTGCGCAGCGCGTCGACGACCTCCGCGCCCGGGAGGGCCGGGCTGTTGGCCAGACCGACGAGGATCGACGGGTAGGTCGGCCGCAGCTCCGCGAGGGCTCGCCGGGTCGCGTCGGCCAGCACCCGTACGCCGGCCGGCGTGGCGGCGTAGACGCGGCGCCCCTTCGCTGTCCCGTCCGGTCGGGTGCTGGACACCAGAGCGCGTGACTCCAGCCGACCGAGGACGTAGTAGATCGCCGAGAAGGCCAACGACGTCCACTGCCGGATGCCCCGGGCCTCGATGACGGCTTCCAGGTCGTAGCCGTGCCGGGGGCGTTCGGCCACCAGGCCGAGCACGGTCAGCTCGGCATCGGTCAGGGATTCGGGCACGGGCGATATTCTAGCCCTAGAATATCGAATCGTCTGACCCTGGCCGGCCCGCCGCCGGGATCTCGTATGGCGGAGGGCCGGTGCTGTTGGTTGCCGCCAGCGGCACCGGCCCTCCGCGTTCGGGTGTGGAGGGTGGTCAGCGGGCACGCGCCCAGGCGAGGAAGCGTGCGGTCAGGTCCGGGGCTCGACCCCGAGGGCAACGAGTTCTGCATCGGGCGCAGCGAAGCCGAGCGCGCCAGCGGATGACCGCGACGGCGGAGGCCAAGGCTGGTACGAGCCTCAGCTCACGGCAGCTCAACGGGCAACCCTCGATCGTGGGCTGACGTTGTCGACGGCGCGGGCAAATCAGGTCGATCGACCGGCACCGAACGGGTAGGAACATCCGTATGTCGACATCCTTGCGCAACGTCTGTTTCGACTCCGCCGACCCGTACGCATTGGCCACGTTCTGGAGCCAGGTGGTCGACCGGCCGATCGCCGCCGAGTGCGAGCCCGGCGAGGAAGAGACGTACATCGAGATGCCCGAGGGCCCGGACCTGTTCTTTCAGCGGGTGCCGGAATCCAAGATCGTGAAGAATCGGGTCCACGTCTGCCTCACTCCCGATATCAGGCGCGACGAGGAGATCGACCGGCTCACGGCCCTGGGTGCGACATTCGTGGACGACCACCGCAACCCCGACGGCACCGGATGGGTGGTGCTGGCAGACCCCGAGGGCAACGAGTTCTGCGTGTTGCGCGGCAAGGCCGAGCGGGCCGCGTTCCCCCACGCCGACGACTCCCATCCGGTCACAACCTGACACCCCCACGCCCGGGTAAGCAGCTAGGTCTGGTGCCATGTCAGGTCGGGCTGGCCTCGTTCCACCCGTGGCGCATGTCGGATCAGGACGATGCGGTACGCCACGATCCACACCAGCCAGAGAAGCCAGCCGACGAGGCCCAGCAGAGCCAGTGCGGTCGCCAGGAACACCTGCACCCGCCGGGCATTCATCCCGGCCTGGGAGCGGCCATCCGGTGCGGAAACACTGTGGCCACGGACGGTGCCTGAGGTGCGCTGACCGTCTCCATGGGCGGCATTCTGCGGTAGAAACGCGCGGCGGACACCGCGATGTGCCGCAACCCGAGGCGAGTCCGCCGACGGTCAGGGTCGCGACCCGAGGCGAGCGTCCGCTGACGGCGAGGTGCGCCCGGCACCCGGCCGGGACAGGACGCGCTCAGGCGGCGAATCCGGCCGGACCCGAGGGGCACAGCGCACCCGCGATCGCGTCGGCGAGCGGCCCGACCTCGGCGTCGTCCAGTGCGCTGACGGTGATCCGGACGCCCGGGCCGGCCCCGATCCGGAAGAGTGCGCCCGGTGCGACGGGCCAGCCGGCGTCGCGCAGCGCGGTGACCACCGCCGTCTCGTCCGGCACCGGCAGCCAGACGTTGATGCCGGTCCGGCCGTACCCGGTCAGCCCCCGGTCGGCGAGCGCGGCGAGGAGGGCGGCGCGGCGTCGGTCGTACTCCCGGCCGGCCCGGCGGACCAGCGCGGCGGTGGCCGGGTCGCGCCACAGCGACAGCACGAGACGTTGCAGGACGGTGGAGACCCATCCGGCGCCGACCCGGGCCCGGCCGGCTACCCGGGCCACCGTCGTCTCGTCGCCGGTCAGCACCGCCAGCCGCAGGTCGGGCCCGAACGGCTTGCTCACCGACCGGACGAAGGCCCAGTTCGGGGTCGCCCCGGCGAGCGGGTGCAGCGCGACGCTGGCCAGTTCGGCGGCGTGATCGTCCTCGATGAGCAGCAGGTCGTGGCGGCCGGCGAGCAGCTCGCGCAGGGCTGCGGCACGGTCGGCGGTGACGGCGGCTCCGGTCGGGTTCTGCGCGCGGCTGGTGACCACCAGCGCCCGCGCGCCGAGGGCGAGGGCGTCGCGTACGCCGGTCACGGTGGGGCCGGCCTCGTCCACCGGCACGCCGACCGGTCGCAGGCCCGCCGCGGCCACCAGGTCGAGCAGGTTGGCCCAGCCCGGGTCCTCCACCGCCACCGCGTCGCCGGGGCGCAGGTGGGCGGCGAGGAGGCGTTCGATGCCGTCCAGCGCGCCGGTGGTCACGGTGACCTCCTCGGCGGGCACGCCGTCGGCGGTGAGGCGCTGTCGGGCCGCCTCGGCGAAGGCGGGAAGCACGGCGGTCTCGGCGTACCCGACGGGCGGGCCGACCTCGGCGGCGAGCGCGGCCAGGTGCGGACCGAGCGGAGGCAGCAGCCGCAGGTCGGGCTGTCCCCGCGAGAGGTCGCGGCTGCCCGGCGCGGGGGTCGGGTGCAGCGCGGCGCGGGAGGAGGCGACCGGCGGGCGTGGTCGGACGCGGGTGCCGTGCCGGCCGGCGGTGACCACCAAACCGCGTTGGCGTAGCTCCTGGTAGGCCCGCGCGACGGTGGCCGGGCTGACGGTCAGCTCGGCGGCGAGCGCCCGGACGGCGGGCAACGTGGCCCCCGGCTGCAACGCTCCGGAGCGGATGCCGGCTTCCACACTGGCCGAAATCGCGGCGGACGTCGCGCCGTCGATCTGATAACGTACTGCCACAGTACGGAGATTGTACTAGAACAAAGGTGGGATGTCATGTACGCCCCGACCACGCGCACCACCGCCAGCCGTTCCCGCGACCGGATGAGTTACGACCGCGCAGCGGCGCACGCGGTGCTCGACGAGGCCTACCACTGCGTGCTCGGGTTCACCGTCGACGGCGAGCCCCGGCTGCTGCCCACCCTGCACGTGCGCATCGGCGACACCCTCTACCTGCACGGCTCCACCGGCAGTCGGCCACTGCTCGCCGCCCGGGGCGACGCCGGGCTTCCGGTGTGCGTCACGGTGACCCTGCTCGACGGGCTGGTCTACGCCCGTTCCCAGTTCCACCACAGCGCCAACTACCGCTCGGTGGTGGCGCACGGCGTCGCGCACCTGGTCACCGGCGACGACGAGAAGCGTCAGGCGCTGACCGCACTGGTGGAGAAGGTCGGCACCGGGCGCAGCACCGACAGCCGCCCACCGAACCGGCGCGAGTTGGCCGAGACGGCCGTACTGGCCCTGCCGCTGCGCGAGGTGTCGGTGCGGGCCCGCACCGGTGGCGTCCGGGACGATCCGGGCGACCTGGCGCTGCCGCACTGGGCCGGAGTGGTGCCGCTGCGGCTGACCGCCGGACTGCCCGAGACGGACGCCGGGGTGACCGCGCCGGTGCCGGCGTACCTGCGCGCGGCGGTGTCGCCCTGGCGGGAGCCGGCGTCGCTGCGCGGCGCGCACGTGCTGCTGGAGCCGCTGGACCTGACCCACGCCGACGAACTCTTCACCGCCACCGCCGAGCCTGAGGTCTTCGCCCACCTGGGCAGCCCGCTGCCGACCGGGCCGGCCGACATGCGGGCGATCGTCGCCACCGCGCTCGCCGCCGGGCAGCGGGGCGAGCGGGTGCCGTGGGTGCAGCGCTGCGCGCGGACGGGAGCGGTGGTCGGCACCACCTCCTACTACGAGATCGATCCGCAGCGGCGGTCGGTGGCGATCGGCTACACCTGGCTGGGCCGGCCCTGGTGGCGTACGGGCATCAACACCGAAGCGAAGCTGCTGCTGCTCGGCCGGGCCTTCGAGGACCTGGGCGCGGTGCGGGTGGTCTGGCACACCGACATCCGCAACCGCCGCTCCCAGGCGGCGATCGAGCGGCTCGGCGCGACCCGGGAGGGCGTGCTGCGGATGCACAAGCAGCGCCCTGACGGCTCCTGGCGGGACACCGTGCAGTACGCGATGACCGTCGACGAATGGCCGGCGGCACAGGCCAGGCTGCGGGAGCGACTGCACCGGGTGGCACCGGTGGGTGAGCCGAGCCGTCAGCTGCCGTCGCCACCGCCCGCACCGCCACCGCCGATGCCCGGGCCGCCGGCGGTGCCACCGAGGCCGTAACCGGGCGCGATCGGCTGGTCCGGGGGACGACTGACGTGCGCCGACTCGGTGATCGGGGCCGACCAGTCGGCGTGCGCGGCGGCGGCCGCGTGCCGGTCGATGGTCACGCGTAGCCAGCCGTCCACGGTGGTGACCCAGTCGCGCTGTTCCGATCCGGTGTGCCAGATCCGGAACCGGCTGATGCTCTGATGGCTGATCCCGGTCAGCGAGAGCCGGCGGTCCACCCAGAGCAGCACCTCCAGGCCCGCCGGGTTCGCCACGAAGATCACTTCCAGTTCGGTCATCGGGCCGGCGTACAGCGGTGCCACCCAGTACCCGAGACGCTGGTGCACCGGCAGGGTCTGCTCCACCCCGGGCAGCCGACCCTGCACGAGACCCGCCTGCCGCAGCGTGAAACCCAGGGTGTCCAGCGCCGCCAGGACGTGCTGCTGGCTGGGCAGCGGGTGGACGAAGACCGGCACCATCGCCCCTTGGTCCCGGTCGGGGTCGACCGAGACCTCCGTACGCAGCCCGGTGCGCAACGCCATCAGCGGCACCCCGCCGACGATCGTCACCGGGGTCTCCCAGGGCAGCGGCACCGCGAAGTCGACGGCTCGACGCCGCCCCGCCGGCACCACGAACCGGCCGGCGATCGGCACCTGGTGGTACTGCACCAGCCGGCGGGGCGAGCGCGGATCGTCGGGTTCGGCGGTGGCGACCAGGCCCAGCCGGATGTGCCGGACCGGCACGTCGTCCCGACCGGCGGCGAGCAGCACCCGTCCGGGCAGACGCAGGCCGGGGCGGGTGCTCGGGTTGGTCAGGGTGGTGCTCACCGACAGTCCGGTCCCGCCGGACTCCCGCGCCACCCCCGTCAACCGCATCCCGCCGCTCCCGCCGCCTACCCCGTCCGGCGAGGGCGTCGCCTCCGCCGCGGCGCGCATTCCCGCTGTCCGGCCCGGCACTCCACTCCACCGGCCACCGGTCACGGCGGGCTGTGGAGTGGAGTCGACGCGCCTCAGCGCATGCGCCGCCCGCGTGGCACCGGGTCAGTCTCGTCGTCGAACTCGCCGATGACCTCCTCCAGCAGGTCCTCCAGCGCCACGAAACCGATCGGCCGGGTCGGGCCACCGCCGTTGCGCACCAGCGCGAGCTGGGACTGGTCGGCGCGCATGGCGGCCACCGCCTCGGTGACCGTGGACTCGGCGGGCAGGGTGAACGCCCGGGTCATCAACTCCCCGGCCGTCGCCGGCCGGCCGGTGGTGACCGCCCGCACCGCCTCCCGTACGTGGACCAGGCCGCAGACCTCCCCGGACGGGTCGAGCACGGCGAGTCGGGATCGACCGCTGTCGCGGCTGACCTCCTCGACGCGCTCGGCGGTGTCGTCCCGGCCGACCGTGATGATCCGGTCGAACGGCTCCATCACGTCGGCGACGGTGGTGGCCTGCAACTGCAGCATGCTGGTCAGCATCTGGTGCTGCTCGGCGCCGAGCAGCCCGTGCTCCCGGGACTGCTCCAGCAGGATGCGCAGCTCGTCCGGGCCGTGCACCTGGGCGAGTTGGTCCTGCTGCTGCACGCCGACCAGCCGCAGAATCGCGTTGGCGAGCGCGTTGAGCGCCGACAGCACCGGCCGGGCGACCCGGGCGAAGGCCCGGAACGGCAACGCCAGCAGTATCGCGGACCGCTCGGCGTCGGTGATCGCCCACGACTTCGGCGCCATCTCGCCGACCACCAGGTGCAGGAAGGTCACCAGGCCCAGGGCGAACACCAGCGCGATGAGGTGGCTGGCCGCCTCCGGCAGCCCGACGGCGTGCAGCAGCGGGCTGAGCAGATGTTCGATGGCCGGTTCGGCGAGCGCGCCGAGACCCAGGGTGCACAGGGTGATGCCGAGCTGCGCGCCGGCCAGCATCAGGGACAGCTCCCGGACACCGTCCAGCGCGGCCCGGGCCGCCCGGCCGCCACCGGCGGCGGACTGCTCCAGGCGGTACCGCTTCGCGGCCAACAGCGCGAACTCGGCGGCGACGAAGAACCCGTTGAGGGCGAGCAGCAGCACCGAGGTGAACAGGGCGAGGCCGGCGCTCATGCGGCACCCCCGTCGCGGGCCGCGCCGGCCAGCCGCAGCCGCACCGTGTCGGCCACGTGCCGGTCCACCGCCAGCACCTCGACCACGGCCTTCGGCTGCTCCTGCGGCTCCTCGCCGTCGGCCGGGAGGCTGATCTCCAGCCGGTCACCGACCTCGGGCACCCGGCCCAGCTCCCGCATCACCAGGCCGCTGAGGGTGTCGTACTCGGGGGCTTCGGGCAGGGCGATCCCGGTGCTGTCGGCAACCTCGTCGATCCGCCACCGCGCCGGCACCACCCAGGAGCCGTCCTCCTGCCGCGCGGGCGACCGCTCCGGTGGGTCGTCCTCGTCGCGGATCGGGCCGACCAGTTCCTCGGCGATGTCCTCCAGCGTGATCACGCCGGCGAACCCGCCGTACTCGTCGACGACGCAGGCGAGCTGCCGGTGCCCGGACCGGAGCCGGTCCAGCACGGTCGGCAGCGGCAACGTCTCGGGCACCAGCAACGGGGGTACGGCCACCTCACTGACCGGGGTGCTCGCCCGTTTCGCCGGGGGCACCCCGAGCACGTCGGCGATGCCGACCACGCCGACCAGGTCGTCCACGCCTTCCGACCCGCGTACCGGGAAGCGGGAGTGGCCGCTGTCGAGCAGCTGCACGATCCGGCTGACCGGCTCGTGCGCCCGTACGGTGTGCACGTGGACCCGCGGCACCATGGCCTCCCCGGCGGTCAACTGCCGGAAGTCGAGCCCTCGGTCGAGCAGGGTGGACATCTCGACGTCGAGGTGGCCCCCCTCGCGGGAGTCGGCGATGATCTGCTCCAGGTCCTCCGGGGTCGCGCCGCTGGGCAGTTCCTCGATCGGCTCGATGCCGATGCGGCGCAACAGCCGGACCGCGGCCCGGTCGAACAGCTTGATCACCGGGCCGAAGACCTTCAGGTAGATCAGGGTGGAGGGCGCCAGCGCCCGGGCGAGCTGCTCGGCCCGGGCGATGGCGAGGTTCTTCGGGGCCAGCTCACCGAGGACCATCTGCACCACGGTGGCGATGGTCAGGGCCAGCGCCACCGACAGCGGCAAACTGACCGAGGTGGGGACACCGGCCCCGCCGAGCAGCTCGGCCAGCCCGGCACCCAGGTACGGCTCGGCGACGTAACCGACCAGCAGGGCGGTGACGGTGATGCCGAGCTGGGCTCCGGAGAGCATGAAGGAGAGCCGGCCGGTGACCTGAAGCGCCCGGGCGGATGCCTGGTCGCCGTCGTCGGCGCGTTGCTTGAGCCGGCCGCGGTCCACCGCGACGTAGCCGAACTCCTGAGCCACGAAGTAGCCGGTGGCGGCGGTGAGAACGATGATGAGAACGAGACCGTAGACGATCAACACGGGCCGCTCAGGGCTCCCGGGGTCGTCGGGGCGAGGGGATGCCGGGCACGACCCGGCTGGCTACTGCTGCCCTCCTGGGCAGAAGAGTCGATCATTCGACAATTCTATCGGCGACCGCTGGAAGTTCGCTGATGGTGGTGGCAAAGCCGCCGTCATCGACTAGTTTCCCCGGTCGGCCAGTTCGTCGGTGCGCAGCGACTTCCGGTCGACCCGCCCGGAGCGGTACGCGGCCCGGCCGATCATCTGGGCGGCCACCGGCGCGGTGGCCAGTTGGAAGAGGCCGACCAGCAGGATCATGCCCAGATCCGCCGGGGTACGCAGCCGCAACGCCAGCCCCAGCAGCAACAGCAGCACGCCGAGGGTCTGCGGCTTGGTGGCCGCGTGCATCCGGTCCAGCACACCGGGGAAACGCAGCACCCCGATGCCGGCGGCGAGGCTGAGCAGAGCGCCCGCCACCAGCGCCGACCCGCCCAACCAGTCCAGGACGACCGTCACGCTCACGACTCCTCCCGGACGGCGAAACGGACCAGGGCCACCGAGCCGACGAAGCCGAGCAGCGAGACCACCACCAGCACGGGCAGGCTGGTGGCGTGCCGGTTGACCGCCGCCTCGGCCCCGACCGCGCCGATCATGGTGGCCAGCAGCAGGTCTGCCGCGACCACCCGGTCGAGCAGGGACGGACCCCGGTACATCCGGGTGAGCGCCAGCAACGCGGTGGCCGACAGCAGCACGGTCAGCACGACGGCGAGGACGACGATCATGTCTCGGGCCTCCGGTCGGGGTCGGTGGTGAGCAGGCGCAGTTCGGCGTCGGAGCCGACCGTCCGGACGATGCGCTCCTCGACGGCGAGGATCCGGTCCCGGCTGTCGGTCAGGTCCCGGGTGCCGTGTACGTCGAAAACGTGCACGTAGAGGACGCCCTCGGCCCGGTCGACGTCGACGATCAGGGTGCCCGGGACCAGGGAGAGCAGTTCGGCGGTGAGGGCCAGGTTGAGGTCGCTGCGTACCCGCAGCCGTACCCCGATGATCGCCCCGCGCGGCCGGTAGCCGGGACGTACGGCGATCGCGGCGACGCGCAGGCTGGCGCTGACCAGTTCGACGACGAACGTCACCACCAGCACCAGCAGCCCACGGGGCCGCAGCCGGCCCGCGAAGGTGACCGGCGGCAGCGGGAAGAACACCAGCACCGCCACACCGGCCAGCGCCCCACCGGCCAGGTTTCCCCAGCTCAACTCGCCCCAGAACAGGTTCCAGGCGGCGATGAGCCACCCCAGCGCGGTGGCCTGGTCCCGCCAGCGGCCGGACCTGGACGGGGCCGTCACGGCGACCCCCCGGGCAGTACGGCCTCCACGTACGGGGTGCGCCGGCGCAGGTCGGCGGCGGCGTCGGCGGTGACGTCGAAGAGCGGACCGGCGGCGAGGGTGAGCACCAGTCCCAGCACCACCAGCGCGGAGGTGGCGCCGACCATCAGGCCGGGCAGCCGCACCAGCGACCCACCGGTGGCCAGTCGGGGCGCCCGCCAGAAGGCGATGTTCCACACCCGGGAGGCGACGTAGAGGGTGAGCAGGCTGGTCAGGGTTCCGGCGGCGACCAGTGCCCAGGCCAGCGGCCCGCCGACCGCAACGCCGGCCTGGAGCAGGCCGAGTTTGCCGAGGAAGCCGGAGAAGGGCGGGATGCCGGCCAGGTTCATCGCCGGGACGAAGAAGAGCACTCCCAGCAGCGGGGCGATCCGGGCCAGCCCGCCGAGCCGGCGCAGGTCGGTGCTGCCGGCCCGTTCCTCGACCAGACCGGCCACGAGGAACAGGGTGGTCTGGACGGTGATGTGGTGCACCACGTAGAAGATCGCGCCGGAGAGGGCCGCGACGGTACTCAGCCCCACCCCGAAGATCATGTAGCCGATATGGCTGACCAGGGTGAAGGAGAAGAGCCGCTTCATGTCCGTCTGGGCCACCGCGCCGAGGACGCCGACCACCATGGTCAGGCCGGCGACCACCAGCAGCGGACCGGCGACCTCCCCGCCCGGGAACAGCAACGTCTCGGTCCGGATGATCGCGTAGACGCCGACCTTGGTGAGCAGACCGGCGAAGACGGCGGTCACGGGGGCCGGCGCGGTCGGATAGCTGTCCGGCAGCCAGGCGAAAACCGGGAAGACCGCCGCCTTGATGCCGAAGGCGAGCAGCAGCGTCAGCTGCAACCCCAGACGTACGCCGTCAGGCAGCGCGTCGAGGCGCCCGGCGAGCTGCGCCATGTTGAGGGTGCCGGTGGCCGCGTACACCAGGGCCACCGCGGTCAGGAAGATCAGCGAGGACAGGACGCTGACCATGACGTACGTGGAGCCGGTGCGGATCCGCGCCTCGGTCCCACCGAGGGTGATCAGGACGAAGCTCGCGGCGAGCAGCATCTCGAAGCCGACGAAGAGGTTGAACAGGTCCCCGGCGAGGAAGGCGTTGGTGACGCCGGCGGTCAGCACCAGGTACGTCGGGTGGTAGATGCTCACCGGCGCCGACTCGCTGGTTTCGCTGAGGCCCTGACCGATGGAGTACAGCAGCACGCAGAGGGTCACCGCCGAGGAGACCACCAGCAGCAGCGCGGCCAACTGGTCGGCGACCAGCACGATCCCGACCGGGGTGGGCCAGCCGCCCACCTGCACCACCACCGGGCCGTGCCGGTACGCCTCGACCAGCAGCACCGCCGACACGGCCAGGTTGGTGCTGAGCGCGACGACGCTCACCGTGCGCTGCACCTGGGGCCAGCCACCGAGGAGCAGCGTCAGCGCGGCACCCAGCAGCGGCACCACCACCGGCAGCGGGACCAGCCGGGTCACCGCCGGCCTCCGGGTCGGCGCGGCCGACGGCGGGGCGACGGGTCCACCTGTTCGGGGGCGTCCGACCCGCCCGCGCCCACGTCGGAACTGGCGATCTCGTTGCGGTCGGCGAGCCGGACGACCTGACGGTCCTCCCGGTCGTCCGGCACCTCGTCGTCTCCGGTGAGGTACCAGCTGCGGTACGCCACGGCGGCCACGAAGGCGGTGAACCCGAAGGTGATCACGATGGCGGTGAGCACCATCGCCTGCGGGAGCGGGTCACTGAAGCCGCCGGGCGGGCCGGTGCCCAGCACCGGAGCGCCGCCGGCCCGGCCGCCGAGCAGGATGAGCAGGTTCACGCCGTTGCCGAGCAGGATGACACCGAGCAGGATCCGGGTCAGGCTGCGCTCCAGCAGCAGGGTGACCCCGGTGGCGGCGAGCACGCCGACGGCGAGCACCAGCACCAGCGTCGGCCCCCCGCCGTGCGCGGTCACGTCGGTTCTCCACCCCGGTCGATGACGAGACCCCGCTCGGCTCTACCGGCGGCCTCGATGTGCCGGTCCACCTCGGCACCGAGGCTGCGCAGGATGTCCAGCAGCAGGCCCACCACGACCAGGTAGACGCCGATGTCGAAGAAGAGCGAGGTCACCAGGTACGGATCGCCGAGCCGGGGCAACCACAGGTCCACCTTGGCGCTCTCGAGCAGGGCGCCGGTGGTGAGCAGGGACATCGCGCCGCTGCCGACCGAGATCGCCATGCCGGCGCCGAGCACGGTGCCCGCGCCCACCGGGGCGCTCTCGGCCAGTTCGTACCGGCCGCCGGCGAGGTAGCGCAGGGCCAGCGCCAGACCTGCGACCAGACCGCCGGCAAAGCCCCCGCCGGGGGCGTTGTGGCCGGAGAAGAGCAGGAAGAGCGAGAAGAGCACGACGGTGTGGAACACCAGGCGGGTGACCACCTCGAAGACGATCGACCGGCGGCGCTCGCGGAGGGTGGGTCCACCGTGCAGCCACACCGGGCGGTCGTCGCGCCGTCGGCCGGCCGGATCCCGGCGGGGTCGGGGGCCGGTGCGGGATTTCTCGAAGACCAGGCTGGCCACCCCGGTGGCGGCCACCACCAGCACGGAGATCTCACCGGTGGTGTCCCAGCCCCGGATGTCGACCAGGATCACGTTGACCACGTTGCGGCCGTACCCCTGCAGGACCGCCAGGTCGGGAAAGGCCACCGAGACCGGCTCGGCGGTGCGGGCGGTGGTGGCGACCAGGGCGAGACCGGACAGGACCACGCCGACGGCGACCCCGATCAGCCGCCGCCCGAAGCGGGCGCGGCGCAGCGGACGGGCGGAGAAGCGTTCCGGCAGCCGGCGCAGCACCAGCGCGAAGACCGCGATGCTGGCGGTCTCCACCAGGAACTGGGTCAACGCCAGGTCGGGGGCGCCGTGCAGCACGAACAGCATCGCCGTGCCGTAGCCGGTCATCCCGACCAGCAGCATTGCCGTGAGCCGGCGGCGGGCGCCGACCGCGAGCACCGCCGCGACCGTGACCACCAGTACCACCACCAGCTGCAACGGGGTGTCCCAGAGAGCGATCCGCTCCGCCCACGGACGGGTGACCAGCAGGGTGCCGCCGGGTACCAGCACCAGCGTGAGCAGGATGGTGCCCAGGTACAGCGGCAGGGAACCGCGCTGGGTCGCGCCGGTGATCTCGGTGGCCAGCCGGTCGAAGTGCCGGGTGAGCCACTCGTACCCCTGGTTGCCGGTGACCGGCGAATGGAGCCGGGCCAGCACCGGGGTGAGCCGGCCGCGCGTCGCGTGCAGCAGCACGCCACCGGCCAGGGCCAGGGCCGACAGGCCGAGCGCCAGGGTGGGGCCGTGCCAGAGCGCCAGTTTCTCGTGCGGCGGGCCGAAGAGTTCGGCGTACGGGCGCAGCAGCCCGTTCAGGGCGGTGGCCGCGGCGCCGGCGACCAGCCCGGCGACGGCCAGCAGGGCCGCGGGCGCCAGCATCGGCAGCGGCGCCGGGGCGGCATCGGTGGGCACCACGCCGGGCCGGGTGGCGAAGGCGCCCCAGAGGAACCGGATGCTGTACGCCGCGGTGAGCACCGTCCCCGCCACCAGGCCGGCGAGCAGCAGCGGCCGACTAGCGAGCGCGGCGAAGACGGCCTCCTTGGCCACGAAGCCGAGCAGCGGCGGCACCCCGGCCATCGACGCGACCGCGAGCGTGGCCACCCCGGCGAGCACCGGCGCCCGCCGGCCGAGTCCGCTGAGTTGCCGCAGGTCGCGGGTACCGGCCTGGTGGTCGATGATGCCGACGACGAGGAAGAGAGCCGCCTTGAACAGGGCGTGCGCCAGCAGCATGGCGACCCCGGCGAGCGCGGCGTCGGCGGTGCCGACGCCGAGCACCACCGCCAGCAGCCCGAGCTGGCTGACCGTCCCGTACGCCAGCAGCAGCTTGAGGTCGGACTGCCGCAGCGCGGCCGCGCCGCCGGCGATCATGGTTGCCAAGCCGAGAATGAGCACCACCGGCCGCCACGGTCCGGTGTCGGCGAGGACCGGGGCGAGCAGCCCGATCAGGTAGACGCCGGCCTTGACCATGGCCGCCGCGTGCAGATAGGCACTGACCGGGGTGGGGGCGGCCATCGCGGCCGGGAGCCAGGACTGGAACGGGATGATCGCCGACTTGGCCAGTGCCCCGGTGAGGATCAGCAGGACCGCGGCGACCTGACCGGCGCCTCCGGGCAGCGGCGCCTCGGCGATCACCGACCAGCGGTAGCTACCGGCGTGCTCACCGAGCACCAGGAAGCCCAGCAGCATCGCCAGGCCGCCGAGGGTGGTGACGGTCAACGCCTGGGCGGCGGCCCATCGGGTGAAGCGTCGCTCGGCGTCGTGCCCGATCAACAGGTACGAGAAGACGGTGGTCAGTTCCCAGAAGACGAACAGCAGCAGCAGGTCGTCGGCGAGCACCAGGCCGAGCATCGCCCCGGCGAAGGCGACCAGCACCGCCAGCAGCTGGCTGAGCCCGACCGAGCCCCGGTCGAAGTAGCGCCCGCAGTAGACCAGCACCAGCGCCCCGACCCCGCCGACCAGCAGGGTCATCAGCCAGGACAGCGTCGTCATCCGGAACGCGACGTCCAGGTCGAGCTGGCCGATCCAGCCGTACGTCTCGACGACCGCGCCGCCGTCGCGGACCTGCGGGGTCCGGGTCAGCGCCCAGCCGAGGGCAGCAGCCGGCGCGAGTGCCAGCAGGTAGCAGGCACGCGGACCCCACCACCGCACCAGCAGCGGCGCGAGCAGTGCCGCCACCAGGTGGAGGAGCAGCAGTACGAGCACCCGTCCTCCCCCGGTTGAGCTGGCGGCACGCACCGGGTCGGATCGTCCCGGCCAGCACTGATCACACGCCAGTTCGCGGACCCATGGGTGATTTTACCGAAATATGCCTACTTGACCCTCGGCTGGTCGGCGCTCGGACGCGAACCGGCCACCTGCCGGCGCGCAATGGCACGACCGCCCGACCGAGGCAGGGAAACACCCCGCCGGAGCGCGGGTCAGCGCAGGATGACCTCGCCGACCGGGACAGACGGCTCCCGATCCCAGCGCGCCACCTCGACCAGCAGGTCCGGTCGGTCGAGCTGCCGGGCGACCTTGTTGACCACCCGCTGGGCGGCGGTGAGGGAGCGCACCGAGAGCAGGTTGCCGCGGCTCTCCCGACGCAGTACGAAGTAGTGCACCGCGGCCCGCACCTGAGCCCGGTCGGCGGCGCTGGCCTGGGCGGTGGAGACGACCAGCTCACGCAGGGAGCGGGCGAGACGCTCGGCCAGTTCCAACTCGGGGCCGCGCAGGCTGCTGCGGACGGCAGCCAGATGGCTGTCGACCTTGCGGATGAGCACATCGGTTCCGGATCTGAGGCCGTGCCGCTCGACGGTCATCCGATCCTCCTTCGCCCGACGCGCTGCAGTGAAGTTACTTTATGTTGCGGCTCACTAGCAACCAGTTACGGCGGACTTAACGGTCTCGTACCTGATCTTTCGAATGAGAACCGCTGCTGTACCGACAGCGTCCGGGCCGGTGGGGATGTCACACCGAGCAGGCAGGATGGTGCCATGAGCGACCAGGCAGGTACCGGCAGGGCGGGCCCCGATCAGGCGGGCGCAGCCTCCGGGCCCGATGTGCTGGCCGGGTTCGGCGCGGCGACCAGGGAGTGGTTCCGTGCCGCCTTCGCCACGCCCACCGCCGCCCAGATCGGCGCCTGGCGTTCGATCTCCGCCGGCCGGCATGCCCTGGTCGTCGCCCCGACCGGGTCCGGCAAGACCCTGGCCGCGTTCCTCTGGTCGCTGGACCGGCTGGCCGGCCAGCCGGCACCGGCCGAGGCACGACACCGCTGCCGGGTGCTCTACGTCAGCCCGCTCAAGGCCCTCGCGGTCGACGTCGAGCGCAACCTGCGGGCTCCCCTCGCGGGTATCCGGCAGGCCGCCACCCGGCTGGGCGTCGCCCCACCGGAGATCACCGTCGGCATGCGTACCGGCGACACTCCCGCCGACGAACGCCGCGCCTTCGCCCGCACCCCGCCGGACATCCTCATCACCACCCCGGAGTCGCTCTTCCTGCTGCTCACCTCCGCCGCACGCGACTCCCTGCGCGGTGTGGAGACGGTGATCGTCGACGAGGTGCACGCGGTCGCCGGGACGAAGCGCGGCGCCCACCTGGCGCTCTCCCTGGAACGCCTCGACGAGCTGCTGGACCGTCCCGCGCAGCGGATCGGCCTGTCCGCCACCGTCCGGCCGATCGACGCCTGCGCCCGCTTCCTGGGCGGCACCCGCCCGGTCGACGTGGTGCAACCGGCCATCGCCAAGACCATCGAGGTGAGTGTCCAGGTCCCGGTGGAGGACATGACCCGCCTCGACGAACAGGAGCAACCCGAGGACGAGCCGGGCGGCCTCGGCCCGCGCCGCGCCTCGATCTGGCCGGCCGTCGAGGAGCGGGTCTTCTCCCTGATCCGGGCGCACCGCTCGACCATCGTCTTCACCAACTCCCGGCGCAGCGCGGAACGGCTCTGTGCCCGGCTCAACGAACTGGCCGCCGAGGAACTGGCCGCCACCCCGGGCGGGCAGCCCCCGGGCGCGCACGGCGGCGGCCCGGACCACGTTGCGGCGGATCACCTCCGCGTCGAGCCGGTAGGCGCCGGCCGGGTGCCGGCGCAGGTGATGGCGCAGTCCGGCGGGGCGGTCGGCGCCGCACCGGTGATCGCCCGGGCACACCACGGCAGCGTCTCCCGGGAGGAACGCAAGCACATCGAAGAGGCCCTCAAGTCCGGGCTGCTGCCCGCCGTGGTCGCCACCTCCAGCCTGGAGCTCGGCATCGACATGGGCGCGGTCGACCTGGTGGTCCAGATCGAGGCGCCGCCCAGCGTCGCCGCCGGCCTGCAACGCGTCGGCCGGGCCGGGCACCAGGTCGGCGCGGTGTCCCGGGGCGTGGTCTTCCCCAAGCACCGGGGCGACCTGCTCTCCTGCGCGGTGGTCGCCGAGCGGATGGCCACCGGTGCCATCGAGGAGCTGCACTACCCCCGCAACCCGCTCGACGTCCTGGCCCAGCAGGTCGTCGCCATGGTGGCCCTCGACCCGTGGCGGGTCGGCGACCTGGCGGCGCTGGTGCGCCGCGCCGCTCCCTTCGCCGAGCTGCCCGACTCGGCGCTGCACGCCGTACTGGACATGCTCTCCGGGCGTTACCCGTCGACCGCCTTCGCCGAGCTGCGCCCCCGGCTGGTCTGGGACCGCGCCACCGACGTGCTCACCGGCCGCCCCGGCGCCCAGCGGCTCGCCGTGACCAGCGGCGGCACCATCCCCGACCGGGGGCTGTTCGGGGTCTTTCTGGCCGGCGCGGAACGCGCCGCCCGGGTCGGCGAACTCGACGAGGAGATGGTCTACGAGTCCCGGGTGGGTGACGTCTTCCTGCTCGGGTCCTCGTCCTGGCGGATCGAGGAGATCACTCCCGACCGGGTGCTGGTCTCCCCCGCCCCGGGCCAGGCCGCTCGGATGCCGTTCTGGAAGGGCGACCAGCTCGGTCGGCCGGTGGAGCTGGGTCGGGCCATCGGCGCCCGGATGCGTGCCCTGCTGCGCCACGGCGACGACGAGGCGGTCGCCGCGCTGCGCGCCGGCGGCCTGGACGACTGGGCCGCCGGCAACCTGCTGGCGTACCTGCGCGAGCAGCAGGCCGCCACCCGGTCCCTGCCCGACGACCGTACCGTCATCGTCGAGCGGTTCCGCGACGAGCTGGGCGACTGGCGACTCGCCGTGCACAGCGTGCTCGGCGCACGGGTCAACGGGCCCTGGGCGCTGGCGATCGGTCGCCGGCTCACCGAACGGTACGGGGTGGACGCCCAGGTGATGCCGTCGGACGACGGGATCGTGGTGCGCCTGCCCGACACCGCCGACAGCCCGCCCGGCGCCGACGTGGTGGTCTTCGACCCTGACGAGATCAGCCAACTGGTGGAGGAGTCGGTCGGCACCTCCGCGCTGTTCGCGTCCCGGTTCCGCGAGTGCGCGGCCCGGTCCCTGCTGCTGCCCCGCCGTGACCCGCGCCGCCGCCAGCCGCTCTGGCAGCAGCGCCAACGCGCCGCCCAACTGCTCGACGTCGCCCGCGAGTACGCCGACTTCCCGGTCACCCTGGAAGCCGCCCGGGAATGCCTCCAGGACGTCTTCGACCAGCCGGCCCTGGCCCAGCACATGCGCGATCTGGCCGCCCGCCGGGTGCGGCTGGTCGAGGTGGAGACCGAACGTCCCTCGCCGTTCGCCCGCTCGCTGCTCTTCGGGTACGTCGGCGCGTTCCTGTACGAGGGCGACGCGCCCCTGGCGGAGCGACGCGCCGCCGCGCTGGCGCTGGACTCCGCCCTGCTCGGCGAACTGCTCGGCCGGGTCGACCTGCGGGAACTACTCGACCCGGCGGTGCTGGCCGAGACGGAACGGCAGGTGCGCTGGCGCACCGAGCAGCGCCGCCCCCGAGACGCCGAGGACGTCGTCGAGCTGCTCCGGGTCGTCGGCGACCTCACCGAGGCGGAGCTGGCCGATCGGGGCGTACCGGCGGCGTGGCTCACCGAGCTGGCCGCGGCCCGCCGGGTACTGCGGGTCCGCATCGCCGGGGAGGAACGCTGGGTCATCGTCGAGGACGCCGCCCGGCTGCGCGACGCGCTCGGCGTGGCGCTGCCCGTGGGGGTCGCCGAGGCGTACCTCGCCCCGGTGGCTGACCCGCTCGGCGACCTGGTCGCCCGGTACGCCCGTACCCACGGGCCGTTCGCCGCAGCGACCTGCGCCGCCCGGTTCGGGCTCGGCGTCTTCGTGGTCGAGCAGGCGCTACGCCGGCTCGCCGCCAACGGCCGGGTGGTCTCGGGTGAGTTCGCGCCGGACACCGTCGGCACCCAGTGGTGCGACGCCGAGGTGCTGCGGCTGCTGCGCCGACGCAGCCTCGCCGCGCTGCGCCGGGAGATCGAGCCGGTGCCGCCGAGGGCGCTGGCCGCCTTCCTGCCCCGCTGGCAGCAGGTCGGCTCGTCCGCCCGGGGGGTGGACGCCCTGGCCGTCGCCGTCGAACAGCTCCAGGGGGCGAGGGTGCCCGCGTCCGCGCTGGAACGGCTCGTCCTGCCAGCCCGGGTCGCCGACTACTCCCCCGCCCAGCTCGATGAGCTGTGCGCCAGCGGCGAGGTGCTCTGGGCCGGCTCCGGCGCCATCTCCGGCGGGGACGGCTGGGTCACCCTGGCGTACGCGGACGCCGCCGGGCTGCTGCTGCCGCCACCGGATGACGCGCTGGCGCTCACCCCGCTGCACACCGCGGTGCTCGACGCGCTCGCCGACGGGCAGGCGCTGTTCTTCCGCGCCCTGTCGGACCGGGTGGGCGGCCCCGACGACGCGGCGCTGATCGCCGCCGTGTGGGATCTGCTCTGGGCCGGTCACCTCACCAACGACACGCTCGCCCCGCTGCGGGCGGTGCTCGGCGGCGGCGGGGCGCACCGGTCCCGGCCGTCCGCCCCGCGTACCCGGCACCGGCGTCCCGGCCGGATGGCGCTGCCCAGCCGCGGCGGCCCGCCCACCGTGGCCGGTCGCTGGTCGCGGCTGCCGGAGCGGGACACCGACCCGACCCGGCGGGCCGCGGCCCTGGCCGACGTGCTGCTGGAGCGGCACGGGGTGGTGACCCGTGGCGCGGTGGTCGCCGAGCAGGTGACCGGCGGGTTCGCCGCGGTCTACCCGGTGCTGTCCGCACTGGAGGAACGCGGGGCGGCCCGGCGCGGCTACTTCGTGGAGGGGCTGGGAGCGGCCCAGTTCGCGGTGCCCGGGGCGGTGGACCGGATCCGGGCCCTCGCCGACCCGGCCGACGGGGGGCGCGGTCGGGGCGGCGCGACGCTGGTGCTCGCCGCCACCGACCCGGCCAACCCGTACGGTGCCGCGCTGCCGTGGCCGGAACGGGTGGTCGACTCCGGCGACGGTGCCGTCCCGGCCGGCGGGCACCGGGCCGGGCGCAAGGCCGGTGCGCTGGTGGTGCTGGTCGGCGGTGACCTGGTGCTCTACGTCGAGCGGGGCGGGCGGACGATTCTCTCCTTCACCAACGACGGCGACGCGTTGGCTGCCGCGGGCAAGGCGCTGGCCGACGCGGTTCACTCCGGGGCGCTCGGCGCGATGTCGGTGGAACGCGCCGACGGCGAGGCGGTGCGCTCCTCGCCGCTGCGCGACGCGCTCACCGCCGCGGGTTTCCGGGCCACCCCGCGCGGGCTACGGCTACGCGGCTGACCGGCGCCGGGGGCCGGCGCCGCCCTCGGCCCGGGGCCGCAACCCCGGCCCGAGCCGCCACACCCGGCCTGCGGCCGGCCCCGGTCGGGCCGACCCACGCTGCCGGAGCCGGGCGGTGCCGGCTCAGCCCAGCTTGGCCAGGACGTCGTTGTAGCGTTTGCGCTCCGCGCCGCCGGTCTTCGTGCCGGCGTAGCTGAGCACCACGGCCCCCTCCCGGTAGGCGTCGGCACCCCAGACGTCGCTCTGGTTGCTGGCATTCGCCTCGTCCGGGAAGACGTAGACCCGGACCGCGTCGGTGACCAGCAGTTCGGCGCAGCCGAGACCGGCTCCGTCGGGTCCACAGTCGGCGCTGCGGTCGCGCACGTTCGTCACCGTCAGCCCGGCGGCCTTGAACGCGTCGACCACCTTGCGCGCGGCCGGCGCGGCCGGGTCCCGCTTCGGCATGGTGAACGGCGGCGTCGACGGGCTCTCCGTCGGCCGGCGGGCTCCCCGGCCCCCGGCCGGGCTCTCCTGCGGCGCCTCCGCGGGCGCGGCCTCGGCGGTGGCCGGCGTCGGGGAACCGTTGGCCCACGAGGGGTCCCCCGGTTCGGGGTCGTCACCACAGGCGGTGAGCCCGAGGCCGACCAGGAGCAGCACGGTGATCGTCTGGGCACGAGGGTGTTTTGTCACCCGGAAAGTCTGCCCGGTGACGCCCCGGCCCGTCACCCTACGGTCGGCCATGTCCCTGCTGCGGGCGGCGTCGAGCCGTTGGACCTTGCTGGCCCGCAGCGCCGCGAGGGTCGGTGATGGCCGGCAGCGGATCCGGGTACCGGAATCCGGCGCTGGTCATGCAGGAAGTGCCCCTGGCAGCGGCGGGCAGGCGTCGAAGCGGTTCCCCTTGCCGGTCCGGCACCCCGCCGGTGCGCCCGGGAGCCGGCCGCCCGCGCGGTGCCACACTTCGCGGGCGGCCCGGCGTGGGTCATGCCGATGTCCGGAATGGCCTAGCCTTCGGGCATGACCCCGACCGCCTGGATTTCGCTGACCACCGACTACGGGCTCACCGACGGCTTCGTGGCCGCCTGCCACGGGGTCGTCGCGAGGCTGGCCCCGGCGGTACGGGTGATCGACGTGACCCACCTGGTGGCCCCCGCGGACGTCCGGCGCGGCGCCGCGGTGCTCGCCCAGACCGTGCCGTTCCTGCCGTACGGCGTACACGTCGGCGTGGTCGACCCGGGGGTCGGCACCTCCCGGCGCGGCGTCGCCCTGGTGACGCCGGGCGGGCTGCTGGTCGGGCCGGACAACGGCCTGTTGTTGCCGGCCGCCGCCGCGCTGGGTGGGGTGAGCGCGGCGGTCGAGCTGACCAACCCGGACTGGCTGGCCCCGACGGTGTCACCCACCTTCCACGGCCGGGACGTCTTCGCCCCGGTGGCGGCCCGGCTCGCGCTGGGCGGGCCGCCGGCCGAGGCCGGGCGGGCCGTCGACCCGGCAACCCTGGTACGCCTGCCCGAGCCGGTCCTGCGCCGCGAGGCCGACGGGTTCGCCGCCGAGGTGCTCACCGTCGACCACTTCGGCAACGTGCAACTCGCCGCCGGGGCCGGCCTGCTCGACACGCTGCCCGGCGAGCCGCGCGTCGCCGGTCGTCCGGCCGTACGCGGGCGCACCTTCGGCGACGCGCCGCACGGCGCGCTGGTGCTCTACGTGGACGCCGCCGGCCTGCTGGCGGTGGCGGTGAACCGGGGGCGGGCCGTCGACCTGCTCGGGGTCGGCCCGGGCGACCTGGTCCGGGTGACCGGTACGCCGACCGGCTGACCGGCACCACGGAGCCGCCGTCGCAGGGGCCGACCACCCCCGCCGTGCGCGCGTCTCCGATGTGGAAAGCTTGCTTCCCGTGGGTGAGCTCTGGGTTCCGGCGGCCTGTCCCTGCTGCGCGTCCCGGACCGGTGGGGGCACCTGCCCGGTCTGTTTCTGGACCGACGACGGGCAGGGTGACGCCGACGCCGACGAGGTGCGCGGCGGGCCGAACGGTGAGTTGAGCCTGACCCACGCCCGGCTGAACTTCGCCGTGTACGGCGCCAGTCACCCCCGCTACCAGGACATGGTCCGCCCGCCCCGCCCGGACGAGCGTCCCTGACCGCAGCCCCGACCTGACCCGGGCCGCCGACCGGTCTGGACCGCCCTGCTCAGATCTGCCCGATTAATGGGGCACTATCCCGTGATCTGCGGAAAGGATCGCACAAAAGGCGACACATGCGAGTTCTGCTCGGGCGAGGGAGGATGGTGGTATGCCCGAAGGTGACACCGTCTGGAACACCGCCCGCGTGCTGCACCGCGCGCTGGCGGGAGCGCGGCTGAGCGGAAGCGACCTGCGGGTGCCGCAGTTGGCCACCACCGACCTGGCCGGTTGGACGGTCCGCGACTGCGTCAGCCGGGGTAAGCACCTGCTGCTTCGGCTGGCCGCGCCGCCGGATGTCCCCGCTGCCGCACCCCTGACCCTGCACTCGCACCTGCGGATGGACGGGACCTGGCGGACCTATGCCCCGGGGGAGCGCTGGACCGGGCGGCCGGCGCACCTGATCCGGGTGGTGCTGCGCAGCGCCGGGGCCGTGGCCGTCGGCTATCACCTGCACGACCTGGCGCTGGTGCCGACCACCGAGGAGCAGTCCCTGGTCGGACACCTCGGCCCGGACCTGCTCGGGCCGGACTGGGATCCGGCCGAGGCGGTCCGTCGGCTCGCCGCGCACCCGGACGCCACCATCGGCGAGGCCGTGCTGGACCAGCGCAACCTGGCCGGGGTGGGCAACCTCTACGCCTGCGAGCTGCTCTTCCTGCGCGGCGTCTCGCCGTGGACCCCGGTACGCGACGTGCCCGACCTGGCCGGCACGGTGGCTCTGGCACAGCGGCTGCTGGCCGCCAACCGGGGCCGGTGGACGCAGAGCACCACCGGCTCGCTGCACCGGGGGCGGACCAGCCACGTGTACGGCCGGCGCGGGCAGCCGTGCCATCGCTGCGGGACCGCGATCCACAAGGCGGAACTCGGCGAGCGGGTGACCTACTGGTGCCCGGCCTGCCAGCCCGCACCCCGTTGACCGTGGAACTTCCACGAACCGGCAAGTTTCCCCGAGATCAGGACGAACAGGTACTTCCATCCCCGCCCCGACCGTCGCATGCTGCGGTGAACCGCTCACCGATCGTCAACAGCGGGCACGCCCACCACGCCGGGGTGGCGGCCGTACCCGCCCGTCCCGGGGAGAGCCATGGCCCTGTTCCGCATGTTCCGGCCGGGCTGGACCGGCCGTGCCGCCCGGAGCACCTCACGCCACACCCCGACCGTGCCCGCCGCCCGGGTCGCCGAGCCGGTGCCCGCCCCCGCGCCGGCCAGCCTCGACCCGGCCGCTCTGCCGCGCTGCTTCGGCACGGTGCCGAACCACGCGCACAGCCCGCTGCCCACCCTCGACGCGGACGGGCAGGTGGTGCCGGGCACCGGCATCCGCAAGTTCGTCGACCCGCTGCCGCTGCCGGGCCCGGCCGCCCGCACCGGAGGGGACCGGCAGCTACCCGTCGCGGCGCCCGACACCACCCGCTACCCGGGCTGCGACTACTACGAGATCGGGCTCGCCGAGTACACCCAACGGCTGCACCGCGACCTGCCCGCCACCCGGCTGCGCGGCTACCGCCAGCTCAACCTCGGCACCGACCCGGACGGACACAACACGGTCGTCGCCCCGGAGCGGCCGTACCACCTCGGGCCGATGATCATCGCTCGGCGCGGGCGGCCGGTCCGGATCACGTTCATCAACCAGCTCCCCACCGGCCGGGCCGGGGAACTCTTCCTGCCCGTCGACGGCACACTGGACGGCGCCGGCGGCGGGCCGCTGGACGGACCGGCCCCGTACCCGCAGAACCGCGCCGTGCTCCACCTGGCCGGCGCACAGACCGGCTGGATCAGCGCCGGCAACCCGTGGCAGTGGGTGACCCCGGCGGGTGAGATCACCCCGTACCCGACGGGCCCCGGCCTGGCCCACGTGCCGGACATGCCACCCCCCGGCGCGGGCGCCACCACCCTGTACTTCCCCAACGAGCAGAGCGGCCGGCTGATGTGGCTGCACGACAACACCCTCGGTCTGTCCCGGCTGACCGTCTACTCCGGGCAGCTCGCGCTCTACCTGCTCACCGACCCCGCCGAGGAACGGCTGGTGGCCGACGGGGTGCTCCCCGCCGACCAGTTCCCGCTGGTGATCCAGGACAAGACCTTCGTGCCCGACGACGCCCAACTCGCCGCCCAGGACCCCACCTGGGACCGGGACCGGTGGGGCGCCCGCGGCAGCCTCTGGCACCCGCACGTCTACCAGCCACGCCAGGACCCGTACCGGGAGTCGGGGCGCAACCCGACCGGCCGCTGGGACTACGGCCCGTGGACCGCCGAGGTCGGGGACGCGGTCGCGGTCGGACCGGTGCCGAACCCGCACCACGACCCGGTCGCCGCGCCGGAGGAACCGCCGCAGGTGCCGGGGCTGCCGCACCCGAGCGCGGTTCCCGCCGCGTACGGCGACACCCCGCTGGTCAACGGCGTCGCGTACCCGTACCTGACGGTCGAGCCGAAGGCGTACCGGTTTCGGATCCTCAACGCCTGCGCCGACCGCAGCCTCAACCTGGCGATCTACCGGGCCCGCTCGGACGGCCCGATGTGGCGGCCCGACGGCACCCTGGCCGACGCCGGGGCGGGCGAGGTGCCGATGGTGGAGGCGGTCCGGGCGGCCGGCCGCCCGACGGACTGGCCGGTGGACGGCCGCGACGGCGGCGTCCCCGACCCCGCGGCCGCCGGCCCCCGCATGATCCAGATCGGCAACGAGTGCGGGCTGCTGCCCGCCCCGGTGGTGGTGCCGCACCGTCCGGTCGGCTACCGGTACGACCGGCGTGACCCCACGGTGCTCAACGTGGACGGCCACGCGTTGCTGCTCGCCCCGGGCGAGCGGGCCGACGTGGTGGTCGACTTCTCCACCGTCCCGCCCGGCGGCACGCTGATCCTCCACAACGACGCCCCGGCCCCGCTGCCCTGCTTCGATCCCCGGTACGACCAGCACACCGGTGCCGGGGGCCGTCGCGCCGAGGGCGGGCCCCCCGGCACCCACCCCGGGTACGGCCCGAACACCCGTACCCTGTTGCAGTTCCGGGTGGCCGGCACCCCGGCCGCCCCGTACGACCTCACCCGGCTCGCCGAACGCCTGCCCGGGGCGTACGCGGCCAGCCAACGCCCGCCGATCGTGCCGCAGCCGGAGTACGACCCCGCCTTCGCCACCCGTACCGGCCGGCGGACCGTGGTGCCGGCGCACGCGGTGACGGCGCGTTTCGTCCCGCCCGGGGCGACCCCCCCGGTCACCCTGCCGA
>NZ_SMJY01000061.1:0-28069 GCF_004348355.1 Micromonospora sp. KC721
GGTCAGGCGGCGGCGGTCAGCCAGCGGGCCACCTCCATCTGGTCCGGCCACACCGTCGTGCCGTCGATGGCCCAGAGCAGGGAGTGGCCGAGGGTCCAGCCGAGCACCCGCTCGCGGTCAAGTCCCAGCGCGCCGGTGATCCGATCGAGCCGGCGGCACACCGCATCGGGTGAGTGCCCCAGCTCCGCCCCGCGCACGATCGCCACGACCGAGAACTCCCGCTCGCCGGCCAGCGGCTTCGGGTCGATCGCCAGCCACGGCTCCCGGTCGGCCCGGAGCACGTTGCCGGCGTGCAGATCCTGGCTGAGAAGCACCGGTTCGCCCGGGTCGGCGACGAGTTCGGTGAGCCGCCCGACCGCCTCGTCGAGCAGCCGCCGCTCGTACGGGCGGCCGGCCCGCTCCCACCTCGCCGGCAGCCCGGCGATCCACCCGGCGGCCTCCTCGGCGAGCAGCGGAAAGGGCGCACCGGCCGGACGCCACAGCCTGGGCAGCAGATCGGCCACCACGTCCAGCGCCGCGTCGGGCGGCAGGTCGTGTAGGGGCGTACCAGGCAGGCAGCGTTCCACCAGCAGCGCCCGGCGCGCCGGGTCGTGGTCCAGCAGGTGTACCGCCCCGTGGCCGTCCCAGGCGACCAGCGCGTCGGCCTCGTGGGCGCTCTCCGCGTCCGGGTACTGGAGCTTCAGCACCGCCGGGGTGCCGTCGGGCAGCTCAGCGGGCATCGCCAACGAGGCGAAGGCGTACGGGAAGGGCGGCCCGAGCCGCAGCGACCAGCGCCGGGCGCACGCCTCGCGCAGCTCGGGCAACGCCGCCAGCCACTCCCGCCCGGCCGGCTCGGCGCGTACCCACGACAACCCCTCGGGGATCTCCACCGGTTCATCGTGGAGCACGCAACCGGACGGGCTCAACGCAGCCGGCGGATGTCCCCGTACGCCCGGTAGAAGCCGCCCCGGCCCGCCTCGCGTACCCCGGTGACCAGGTAGCGCACCCCCGGCTCCCGGATGCCCTTCGGGAACTGCACCGTCCAGTCCCGGTGGTAGCCCTCGGAGAGGACGTGGATGCGCAGCCGGCCGCGCTCCTCGACACATTCCACCACCACCCCGCCCCGGTCGTCGCTGGTCACCTCCACGGTGGACCAGGCGGCCGGTTCGGGAAGCCGGGTGGGCGCCTTGACGTCCACCACCTCCGGCACGCTGCCCGCCTCGGCGGCCCGGATCGCCGGCTCGCTGGCGTCGATGCAGGCCAGGTGGCCGCTGGTGGTGACGACGTAGAGCCGTTCCCGGTGGTACTGCATGGAGTACGCGGAGCCGCAGCCGGTGCCGAGCTTCCACAGCCGGTTGCCGGCCGCGTCGAAGCAGTAGATCGAGGAGGCGCTGTCACCGGCGAAGACGTACCGGCCGCCCTCGGCGGTGGCGCAGGAGAAGACGGCGGCGTCGCAGCGGTACGTCTGCTGGGCCCGCCCGTCCTTGCCCAACCGCACCACCTCGCGGGTGCCGGTGCCGGCGAAGACGGCATCGGACTCCTGCCAGCCGAACAGCACCGCCCCGGTGCGGGTGTGCCACAGCTCCCGCCCGGTACGCCAGTCCCAACCGGTCACCCCCGCCGAGTGGCCGTGGTAGAGGGCGTCGCGGTCGCAGCGGACCATCCAGGCGGAGCGACCGCGTCCCGGCCGCCGCCACAGGAACTCGTCCTCGTGGTCGATCGCGGCGATGCCGCCCTCGCGGTCGGACACGCCCAGCACGCCGTCGTGGATGTCCAGCCAGTAGATGTCGATGTCGGGGGTGACCGCGTACGCCACCCGGGGCACCTTGCCGGACAGGTCGTAGACGTTGCCGTCGTCGCAGCCCGCGTAGATCCAGTGGTCGTCGGCGACGATGCACTTCACCCCGTCGGGAAGCCGGACCTGGTTGAGCATCCGCGCGTCGTGGTCGAGGGTGGTGATGACGCCGCGCTCGTTGCCGACCATGCACGTGCGCTCGTCGACGAAGACGCCGAACGCGGGCGCGCCGGAGTCGTACCGCCAGAGCACCGGGGCCGTCCGGGCGGTGGAGCGGGTGCTGACGATCTGCCGGCGGGACACCGGCCGCTTCTGCCGGGCGCCGCGCACCGCCGGGGCGTACCCCTTGCGGATCTTCTCGCCGATCTTCTTCGCGGCGGCGGCCCGGGCCCGGGCATTGTCCGGGTAGCTGGTGGTCTTCACCTGGCCCTGGTCGCCGATCCGGCCGTAGCGCACGGTCAGTGCGGTGTTCTCCACCACGACCTCGTAGAACTTGTGTGCTCCACCGTCCACTTCGGACAGTTCGAGGTAGGTCGTCTCCTGCGACATCGATGCCTCCGAGGGGGAAGGTCCGCAACCGCTGACAGCGCGTAAACGCTAACCGCCACCACCGACAACGAGCCGCCGTACGAGGACAGGGCCGTACCGAAAGGGGCATCCCCGGTACGGCCCTGTCGCGTCCCCCTTGGTGGGTGCGCCGCTGCAACTGCTGGTGGTTGCCGGTGCCGCAGGTCCACTGGATCAGGCGGGCGCCGTTGGTGGTGGCGGCGTCCGACGAACCACCCGATGGCGGCCGGTCAGCGACCCGACCCGGCGAGGGCGTCCACGGCCTTGCGGGCGGCGATCAGCACCGGATCCCACACCGGCGCGTACGGCGGGGCGTAGCCGAGGTCGAGCGAGGTCATCTCGTCCACCGTCATGCCGTTCCAGAGCGCCACGGCCAGCACGTCGATCCGTTTGGCCGCCTCACAGCGGCCGACGATCTGCGCGCCGAGCAGCCGACCGGTGGGACGCTCGGCGATCAGCTTGATCGTCATCGGCTCGGCGCCCGGGTGGTAACCGGCCCGGTTCGTGGACTCGGCGATCACCGAGACGAACTCGAAGCCGGAGGCGGCGGCGTCCCGCTCGCGCAGGCCCGTGCGCCCCACCTGCACCTCACAGACCTTCGTCACCGCCGTGCCGACCACACCGGGAAAGGTGGCGTACCCGCCGCCGATGTTGATCCCGACGACCCGGCCCTGCTTGTTGGCGTGCGTGCCGAGCGGGACGTGCACCGGCATTCCGCTGACCCGGTGTAGCGTCTCCACGCAGTCGCCGGCCGCCCAGACGTCCGGCACCCCGGGCACCCGCATCCGCCGGTCCACCCGGATCCCGCCGGAGGGGCCCAGCGGCAGGCCGGCGGCCCCGGCGAGCGCGGTGTTCGGGCGTACCCCGAGACCCAGCACCACGACGTCGGCCGGCACCGGCCCCGCGGCGGTGACCACCGCGGCCACCCGGCCGTCGCGTTCCTCGATCCCGGTGACCTCGACCCCGGTCCGGACGTCGATGCCGACCGTGCGCATCGCGTCGGCAACCAGGGCGCCCATGTCCGGGTCCACCGTCGACATCGGCTGCTCGCCCTGCTCCAGCAACGTGACGGCGAGACCGCGCTGGATCAGCGCCTCGGCCAACTCCACCCCGATGTAGCCGCCGCCGACGACCACCGCCCGCTCCGGGCGAGGCTCGGCGTCCAGCCACTCGCGCAGCGCCGCGCCGTCGTCGAGGGTCTGCATGCCGAACACCCCGGCGACCGTGTCGTCGGCCCAGTCCGGTCGCACCGGAACCGCGCCGGTGGCGTACACCAGGGTGTCGAACCGTTCGTGGAACTGCCCCCCGCCGTCCACGTCCCGGACCAGGACCTCGCGGCGGCTCAGGTCGATGCCGGTGACCTCGGTCCGCAGCCGCACGTCGATGTCGAAGTCGTCGCGGAAGGTCGCCGGGTCGCGGGCGATCAGCTGGTCACGGTCCTTGACGACGCCGCTGATCCAGTACGGGATGCCGCAGGCCGAGTACGACGTGAAATGCCCCCGCTCGAAGGCGACGATCTCCAGGTCGTCGCGGCCCCGGCGGCGGCGGGCCTGTGAGGCCGCCGCCATCCCGGCAGCGTCCCCGCCGATCACGATCAGCCGTTGCGCCACGGCGCTAAGTCTCCCACGAAAGGGTCAGCCCCGGGTCTGTCGCGCGACGTCGGCCACCACGTCCTCCAGCCGGCCGGTACGCGCGTACACGGCCCGCTGCCGGGCGGCACCGGTGCCGTGCCGGCGCAGCCCGCCGAGCAGGTCGGTCACCTCGGCGAGGTCGCCGTGCTCGGCCAACGCCGGACGGACCCGGTCGACCAGCCGGTCCACCAGCTCCCAGGCGGGGCGCAGCTCACCGGTGGTGAGGTCCACCCCGTCACCCTCCAGCCCGTCGTGGGCGGCCCGCCAGTGTGCGGCGACCAGCAGGTGGTGTTCGGTGTTGATCGCCGGCCGACCCTCGGCGATGTCGGCCATGACAGTCGCCACCAGGGCTCGGACCAGGGCGGCGACCAGCACCGCGTCGTCCACCGAGGGGCAGACGTCGCCGATGCGCAGCTCCACCGTCGGGTACTTGGCCGACAGTCGGGCGTACCAGTAGAGCATTCCCTCGTCGAGCATCACGCCGCTGGCGATGAGCTGCCGGATCAGCCGGCGGTAGTGCTCGTGGGAGGCCAGGTAGGGCGTCGGCGCCACCGACGGCCAGCGCTCCCACTCCACCGAGCGCCAGCTCGCGTACCCGGTGTCCACCCCGGCGGAGAACGGCGAGTTGGTGGTGACCGCCTGCAGCACCGGCAGCCAGGGCCGGACGTGGTTGAGCACCTGCACCCCGGTGTCCGGGTCGGGCACCCCGACATGCACGTGCATACCGTTGTTGCCGGGACCGGGCACCAGCAGCCGGAACCGTTCGATCATCCGGTCGAAGCGGGGCTTGTCGACCACCGGCGGAACCGGACCCGGCACCGGGCCGGTGCCGATGGCGAGCAGCCGTACGCCGGCCCGCTCGGCGGCGGCGGCCAGCTCGGCGCGGAGCATCCCGAGGGAGTGCCGGATGGAGTGCAGCTCCAGTCCGGGCGGGGTGCCGATCTCGATCTGGCTGGTCTGGAACTCACGTTCCACCTGGCCACGCAGTTCCGGTGGCACCTGCTCCATGACCAGGTCGACGGCGGGCACGGCGGCCCCGGTGTGCGGGTCGACGAGCAGGAACTCCTCCTCCACCCCGACGGTCAGCAGGTCGGTGCCCTGTGGGCTCGTCGTCGCCTCCGCCACCTGGCTGGTCATCGCCACCACCGTCCGTTCCGAGCCGGCCGCGGGAAGTCCGGACCGGTTGGGCTCTGGTTACCCAGGGTGGTCAGGGCCGGAAACTCGACCCCGGCGCGTCGGGCCGCGTGTCGGGCGTCGGGGCCGGTACTGGACGGTCGGTCCTAGGCTGATGTCGTGCCGGGTCTGCTGGTGGCGGTGACAGGTCTGTGGGCGTACACGCTCGCCGAACTGACGCTGCTCGCCAACCGGCCGGCCGAGCTGGTGGCCGGCGCGGCGGTGGTGGCCGCACTGCTGCTCACGGCGCGGCTGGCGACGTGTCCGCGGCTGCCCGGCGGGCTGGCCCGCGGGGTGCGCCGTGCGACGGTGCTGCGGGAACGGGCCCGGCGGCGGCGGGTGCCGCGCCAGGTCGACCCGGACGCGGCGGGTCGTCCACGTCCCCGGGCACCGGGGCGGGCCCTCGCGGTCGGGTGGGGTCCGGCGGCAGCCTGATCCGCGTCCCGCCCGACCGATTCCGTCGTCATCCGTCCCCACCGAGGGACGCCCGGAATCGCCACCGAGGGGTCAACCATGCTCGCCTTCTCACCCGTGCACGACGCGGTGGGCGCCGCCGGCGTCGCCGTCACCTGGCTCGCCGAACTGCTCGCGCCGCTCGCCGGTGGGGCGGCCACGGCCGCCGCCATCGTTCTGTTCACCGTCGCCGTCCGGCTGCTGATCTCGCCGCTCACCCTGGCCCAGGTCCGCGGGGAGCGGCGCCGCGCGGCACTCGCCCCCGAGGTCCGGGCGCTCCGGCAGCGGTACGCCGAAGACCCGGCCACCCTCCAACGGGAGGTGTTCGCGCTCTACCGGCGGGCGGGTGCCTCCCCGGTGGCGGGCTGCCTGCCGGCGCTGTTGCAGGCACCGTTCCTCCTGGTCATGTACCGGCTCTTCGCGTTGGGCAACGGCCACGCGGGGCTGCTCGACGAACGGCTGGCGGGTGTGCCGTTGGGTTGGCACCTGACCGACGGGCTCGCCGGCGCGGCGCTGCCGGTCTTCGGCGCGCTGCTGGTGGCGCTGACCGGGCTGGCCTGGTCGTTGTCCCGGCGGACGCGGCGCACGCTGGCCGCCGCCGCGACGGTGGCCGGTACGCCGATCGAGGGTCCGGGCGCGGCGGTGGCCGGCCGGCTGGCCCCGCTGTTGCCGTACGGGACGGTGTTGGTGGCACTGGTGGTGCCGCTGGCGGCGGTGCTCTACCTGGTGACCACGACGGCATGGACGGTGGCCGAGCAGATGGTGCTGCGCCGACCGCGGCGGGTACCCGTCGAGACGTGACGGACAGGGCCGGGCCGTCGCCTCCGGGAGGCGGCCCGGTCAGCGGCCGGGGGCCACCGACTCCCGCTCCCGCCTGGCCCGCCGCCGGCGCACCTTCTTGGCCGTCCAACTCGCGACCATGAAGGCGAAGACCGCGAAGATGGCGTAGTTGAACCAGCTGCTGTACCGGTCCACGTCCGACCAGCGGGTGCCCAGCGCGTAGCCCGCGCCGACGATCAACGTGTTCCACACCCCGCTGCCCAGCGTGGTGAGCAGCACGAACTCGCCCAACGGCATCCGGTTCGCGCCGGCCGGGACCGACACCAGGCTGCGTACCACCGGCACCAGCCGGCCGATCAGCACCGCCCACCGGCCGTACCGCTCGAACCAGCGGTCGGCTTTCTCCAGGTCGTCCAGGTCGACCAGGGGTAGCCGGTCCAACCAGCGCTTGAGCCGGTCCTCGCCGAGGACGGCACCGATCCAGTAGAGCGCCAGCGCGCCGCCCAGCGAGCCGACCGTCGCCGCCAGCACGATCAGCAGCAGGGAGAACCGGCCCTCGCTGGACAGGTAGCCGGCCATGGCCAACACGATCTCGCTGGGGATTGGCGGGATGATGCTCTCCAGGGCCACCAGGAAGGCCACCCCGACCGCACCGAGCGAGTCGATGACGCCGGCCACCCACCCGGTCAGCCCGCTGAACTGGTTCGGGTCGACGTCCTGGGCGAGAGCCATGCGTGTCCTTTCCGAAGAGAACTGCCGGGATCGAACAGCAGTACCCGCCGGGCGGCCGGTCACACCCGCCGATGCGCGGGCCACCTCCACCGCGACCCGTCCTCGGGTTTGCCGGCCGGGCGGATCGGAGACATTAGGCCGGCATGGGTGACAGGTGGTATTCCGAGGCCGTCGTCTACTGCCTCGACATCGACACGTACGCGGACTCCGACGGCGATGGCGTCGGCGACATCCGGGGCCTGATCGGGCGGCTCGACTACCTGGCCCGGCTCGGGGTGACCTGCCTGTGGCTGCACCCGATCCACCCGTCACCGAACAAGGACGACGGTTACGACGTCACCGACTTCTACAACGTCGACCCGCGCTTCGGCAGCCTCGGTGACTTCGCCGAGTTGCTGCACCAGGCACGCAACCGGGGCATCCGGGTGATCATCGATCTGGTGGTCAACCACACCTCGGACGAACACCCGTGGTTCCTGTCCGCCCGCTCCTCGCCCGACTCGCCGTACCGGGACTGGTACATCTGGTCGGAGCACGAGCCGGCCGACCGGCACCAGGGCATGGTCTTCCCGGGCGAGCAGCACGAGACCTGGAGCTACGACCGGACCGCCAAGGCCTGGTACTACCACCGGTTCTACCGCTACCAGCCGGACCTGAACATGGCGAACCCGGAGGTCCGCGAGGAGGTCAAGAAGATCGTCTCGTTCTGGCTCCAGCTCGGCGTCGCCGGTTTCCGGATGGACGCGGTGCCGTTCATCATCGAGCTGACCGAACCGGGTAACCCGAACTCGCCCAAGGACTTCGAGTTCCTCACCGAGCTGCGCCAGCACGTGCAGTGGCGGCGCGGCGACTCGATCCTGCTCGCCGAGGCCAACGTGGAGCCCGACCAACTGCCCGCCTTCTTCGGTGACCAGGCCGGTTCGGGCAACCGCATCCACATGCTCTTCGACTTCATGCTCAACGGGCGGCTCATGCTCGCCCTGGCCCGGCGGGATCCCGAGCCGGTGATCGAGGCGTTGCGGGACACCCCGAAGCTGCCGACCGGTGGGCAGTGGGCCACCTTCCTGCGCAACCACGACGAGATCGACCTCTCCCGGCTCACCGCCGAGCAACGCCACGAGGTGTACGCACAGTTCGGTCCGGACGAGAACATGCGGATCTACGACCGGGGCATCCGGCGTCGGCTCGCCCCGATGCTCGGCAACGACCGGCGGCGGATCGAGCTGGCGTACGCGCTCCAGTTCTCGCTGCGCGGCACGCCGGTGCTGCGGTACGGCGAGGAGATCGGCATGGGTGAGGACCTGTCGCTGCCGGGCCGGCGAGCGATCCGTACCCCGATGCAGTGGTCGTACCAGGAGAACGCCGGTTTCTCCACGGCCGAGCCGGAGAAGCTGGTCCGACCGGTGATCGACAAGGGGGAGTTCGGCTACCAGAAGGTCAACGTCACCGCCCAACGCCGCGACCCGAAGTCGCTGTTGGGCTGGTTCGAGCGGATGATCCGTACGCTGCGGGAGTCCCCGGAGATCGGTTCGGGTTCCACCACCCACATCGACGTGCCGATGCCGCGCGGGGTGCTGGCCCACCGGGCGGACGGACCCACCGGCACCATGGTCTTCCTGCACAACCTCGGCTCTGACGACGTGGAGGTGGACCTCGGGCTCCTCGCCCCCGAGGCGGACCTGCCGACAGACGTGCTCGCCGACCGCGGGTACGGCGAGGTGGGCAAGCTGGACAGCCTCAAGCTCGCCGGGTACGGCTACCGTTGGATCCGGCTCTGCCGCGGCGCGTTCTGATCCGTGACCGTGGATGTGGCGGCCGTGAACCTGGGTTAAGCTCCGTCGACCGAGCCACAAGTTACCCGGAGGTAATCATGTCGGGGGAGCCCCGCGTCGCCATCGTGACCGGAGCCGCGCGCGGCATCGGCGCGGCCACCGCCCGCCGGCTGGCCGACGACGGGATGGCCGTGGCCGTGGTCGACATCGAGGAGTCGGCCACCACGCAGACCGTCGACGCGATCACCGCCACGGGTGGCCGGGCCCTCGGCGTCGGCGCCGACGTCTCCGACCGGGCCCAGGTCCAGGCCGCAGTGCAGCGGGTCGCCGCCGAACTGGGCGCACCGACCGTCCTGGTCAACAACGCCGGCGTGCTCCGCGACAACCTGCTGTTCAAGATGACCGACGCCGACTGGGACACGGTGCTGGGCGTACACCTGCGGGGTGCCTTCCTGTTCAGCCAGGCCGCCCAGAAGCACATGGTCGAGCAACGGTGGGGCCGGATCGTCAACCTCTCCAGCACCTCGGCCCTGGGCAACCGGGGCCAGGCGAACTACTCGGCGGCCAAGGCCGGCCTCCAGGGTTTCACCAAGACCCTCGCCATCGAGTTGGGGCCGTTCGGCGTGACGGTCAACGCGGTCGCGCCCGGCTTCATCGTCACCGACATGACCGCCGCCACGGCCGCTCGGATGCAGGTCGACTTCGAGGCGCTGCAGCAGCACGCCGCCGCCGAGGCCGCGGTCCGCCGCACCGGCCGGCCGGAGGACGTCGCGCACACCATCTCGTTCCTGGTCAGCGAGGGGGCGTCCTTCGTCTCCGGCCAGGTGATCTACGTCGCCGGCGGTCCCCGGGACTGAGCCACCGGCCGGCGTACCCGCCGGAGGTCAGCGGGGGGCGTGGCGGGTTCGCCAGAGCCAGAGCAGACCGAGCACCGGCAGGACCAGCGGAACGTAGCCGTACCCGACGCCGAAGCCGGACCAGACCGTCTCGTCCGGGAAGAGGGCCGGGTCGACCAGGCTCAGCACGCCGACGCCCAGCACCCCGGCCAACTCCACCGAGCAGCAGGCGAGCGCTACCCGGCGGGCGGCGTGCCCGGCCCGGGCCAGGCCGACCGCCGCCACGATGTAGACCAGCGCGGCCAGCGCCGAGAGCAGGTACGCCACCGGCGCCTCGTCGAACCTGGTGGCGATCTGCAACCCGGCCCGCGACGTCGCGGCGATGGCGAACAGGAGGTAGACCGCGATCAGCAGCCGGCCGGGGCCGGAGTTGGTGGCCGGTCGCCGGGCCGGGGCGTCGGTGTCAGCCACCGGCGACCGCCCAGGTCTGCTGGAGCCGGACGACCACCACCGGGATGACCAGGCAGACCACACAGACGATCGCCGAGCCCCACCGGGTCGGCTCCATCCGGGCCAGCACCCAGGCCAACGGCGGCAGACAGACCAGCGTCACCAGGTAGCCGAAGAAGGCGGCCGGCTCGCCCGGCCGCGCACCGCCGCCGAGCCCGACCAGCGCCACCCCGGCCAGCGCGAGCAGCGCGCACGCCAGCACCGCGAGGCCGACGAACTGCGGACGGTCCGGCCGACGGTGGCGCACCGCCGCCACCAGGCTCCACAACGCGACTACGAGCGACAGCACGATCGTCGCGGTCGCGAGGAACCCGTCCACCGGCGAGCCGGTCGAGGCAGTGCTGGTCATCGGGGGCGTCCGGTCCCGGTCTCGGTCACCGGGACAGCCTACTGATCGTTGGGTGACCCGTCGCCGGCCCGGTCGCCGTCCCGCCGCGTCGGCTGCGGCGGGACGGGACGGCGACTAGCGTGTGGATCACGGGCTGCGGAACCGTCGCGGCCGACGACGACACCGGGGGGACCTCGTGCTGCGGTTCGGTTTGTTCGGCACTGGCCACTGGGCGGCGGAGACGCACGCGGCGGCGATCGACGCGCACCCGCGCGCCGCACTCGCCGGAGTCTGGGGACGCGACCCGCGCAAGGCCGCCGAACTGGCCGACCGGCACGGTGTGCCGGCGTACGACGACGTGGACGCCCTGCTGGACGCCGTCGACGCGGTGGCCGTCGCGCTCCCGCCGGACGTGCAGGCCGACATCGCCTTCCGCGCCGCGACCGCCGGCCGGCACCTGCTGCTGGACAAGCCGCTCGCCCTCGGCCTGGCCGACGCCGACCGGGTGGTGGCCGCCGCGCAGCAGTCCGGGGTCGCCTCGGTGGTCTTCTTCACCCAGCGGTTCCACCCCAACATCACCGGTTTCCTGGCCGCGACGGCGGCGGCCGGCGGCTGGCAACACGCCCGGGCGACCATGTTCGCCTCGATCTACCAGCCCGGCAGCCCGTACGGCGGCTCGCCGTGGCGGCGGGAGCACGGCGCGCTGTGGGACATCGGCCCACACGCGCTGTCGATCATCCTGCCGGTGCTCGGCCGGGTGACCCGGGTCGCCGCGATGGACGGGCCGCGCGGCCTGGTGCACCTGCTGCTCACCCACGACGGCGGTGCGACCAGCGCGCTCTCCCTCACCCTGGACGCGCCACCCGGGGCGATGACCCGGGACTTCGTCTTCTACGGGGAGAACGGCACCGAGATCGTCCCGCCCGGCGACGGCAGCGTGCTGACCGCCTTCGGCACGGCGATCGACCAGCTCCTCGAGGAGATCGACGCGGGCACCCGCGACCACCGCTGCGACGTGCGGTTCGGTCGGGAGGTGGTGGAGATCCTGGTCGCCGCCGAGGCCGCCCGCCGCGCGGGCCGCACCATGGAACTCTGAGCCGCAGGCAGGGCCGGTAAATTCCGTCGCCCCGGCGCGGGCCGGCGATTAGCCTGGCCGGCATGTGCACCTACGCCCTGATCGACGTGGCCGCCGCGCCGGCCACGCGGGGCCTCCTGCTGGTTGCCCGTCCACGCGTCCGGCGCCCGGCCCTGGCCGGCCGGTACGCCCACCGCGCCTGACCTGACGCGCGCCACCGCCGTCCCGCCGGTTCGCCGTGCGGGTCGGCCGGTGCGGCGCGCCCACACCGCCGCGTGCGCGTACTCCGCGCCGATCTCCAGGGCCGTCCGAGTCCCGACCCGCTCGGACCGGCCCCGCTCTGCCGTGGCCTGTCCGTACCGTCGCCGACCGGCGACAGACAGGACGATCCCGTGGCGCCCCGCCGACCCCGCACCACCGATCGCGACCGGTACCGTCGCGTGCTGTCCCAGAACTTCCTCGCCGACGCGGCCGCCCTCGCGCGCCTGGTCCGGGCGTCCCGACCCGACCCCGACGACCTGCTGCTGGAGGTGGGAGCCGGACGCGGCCAGCTGACCCGCCCGCTGGCCGCCCGGTGCCGGCGACTGATCGCGTACGAGGTGGACCCGGCGCTCGCGTCGGAACTGGCCGCCCTCAGCGCGGCGCTGCCCCGGGTCACCCACCGGCAGCAGGACTTCCTCGCCGCCACCCCACCCGACGAACCCTTCTCGGTGGTCGGCAACATTCCCTGGTCGCTGACGGCGGCGGTGGTCCGCTGGTGCCTGGCCGCGCCCCGGCTGCGCGCCGCGACGCTGCTCACCCAACTGGAGTACGCCCGCAAACGCAGCGGCGACCATGGGCGGTGGAGCCGGCTGACGGTGCTCACCTGGCCCGAGCACCACTGGCGGCTCGCCGGCCGGGTGCCGCGCACCGCGTTCCGGCCGGTGCCGTCGGTGGACGGCGGCATCCTGCGCATCGAACGCCGGCCCGAGCCGCTGCTACCGGCGGCGGCGCTGCCGGCGTACCGGCGGATGGTCGAGCGGGGATTCGGCGGGGTCGGCGGTTCCCTGGCGGCCTCGCTGCGCACGGCGTACCCCCGGGTGGACGGGGCGATGCGGGCCGCCCGGCTCGACCCGGCCACGCCGGTCGGCCTGGTCTGGCCGGAACAGTGGCTGGTCCTGTTCCGGCTGCTGCACGCCGTCGACCCGGGCGCCGGTGCCGGCCGTCCTGCCGGCCCGGACATCACCGGGCGGGGCCGCCGGTCCGGTGCCGCGGCGGCACCGGTCAGGACAGGGTGGCGAGGGCGTCGTCCAGCTCCGCCGGGTCGGTGAACCGGTCGGCGGGCAGGGCCATCAGCAGTTGGAGCAGTTCGGTGCTGGCGCCGTTCTCCTGGGCCCGGCGGACCAGATCGGCCCGGGAGACCGGGAAGTCGAGCCCGGCCAGGTGCTCCCGCAACTGCGCCCCGGTGACGGTCATGGGTGCCGGCTACCCGTTCGGCGGCCCGAGACACCGCCCGATTCCCGCCAGTTGGGCCGGCGGGCCGGCGCGTTTGCCCGTCGGTCCGCCGGGTAGCCGCACGCATGCTGGTTCAGCGGCTCGGCGCGCCGAGCGACCTCGATCCGTTGCTGGCGCGTGTGCGGGACGCCCGGGTGGTGCTGATCGGGGAGGCCACCCACGGCAGCTCCGAGTACTACCGCCTCCGCGAGCAGCTCACCCGACGGCTCATCGCCGAACAGGGTTTCTCGTTCGTCGCGGTGGAGGGGGACTGGCCCGACTGCGACCGGGTGAACCGGTCGGTGACCGCCGCTCCCGGCGGCGCCACCGACCCGCGGCACGCCCTGGAACAGTTCGCGCGCTGGCCCACCTGGATGTGGGCGAACGCCGAGGTGGACCGCTTCTGCCGCTGGCTGCGCACCTGGAACCTGCAACGCCCGACGGGGGAGCGGGCCGGGTTCCACGGCCTGGACGTCTACAGCCTCTGGGAGTCCGTGCGGGCCATCTTCGACTACCTCGGCGAGGAGGATCCGCGCTCGCTGGCGGCGGCCCAGGACGCGTACCGGTGTTTCGAGCCGTACGGCAGGCGCGTCGAGGAGTACGGCGCGGCCAGCCGGTTCGTCTCCGCCCGCTGCGAGGAGGAGGTGGTGCGCCTGTTGGCGCGTACCCGGGAACACGCCGCAGCGGACGGCCCAGACGCCTTCGCGGCCTGGCAGAACGCGGAGGTGGTGGCCGGCGCGGAGCGCTACTACCGGGCCATGGTGCAGGGCGGCCCGGAGTCCTGGAACGTCCGGGACATCCACATGACCGACACGCTGGACCGGCTGCTGGACCACTACGGCCCGGACTCCCGGGGCATCGTGTGGGCGCACAACACCCATGTCGGTGACGCCCGGGCCACCGACATGGCCGCCGACGGCATGATCAACATCGGCCAGCTCGCCCGGGAACGGCTGGGCCGGGACCGGGTCGCGTTGGTCGGCTTCGGCAGCTACCGGGGGACGGTGATCGCGGCGCCGCGCTGGGGTTCCGCGGCGGAGTCGATGGTGGTGCCGCCGGCCCGGGAGGGCTCGCTGGAACGACGGCTGCACGAGCTGATGCCGGAGCGGGCGGTGCTCGTCTTCGGCGGCCCGGACCAACCGGAGTGGGCCACCGGCACCCTCGACCACCGGGCGATCGGCGTGGTCTACGACCCGAGCTACGAGTCCTGGGGCAACTACGTGCCGACCCGGCTGGCCGACCGGTACGACGCCTTCGTCTGGTGCGACGAGAGCAGCGCCCTGCACCCGTTGCCCGCCCGCGCCGCGTCGGACGAGATGCAGACCTACCCGGCCGGCGTCTGAGGCGCCGAAGCCCTCCGCCGGTGGCGGCGGAGGGCTTCGGCGCGGTGGCGGCAGGGACTTCGCCGCGGTGACCGTCAGACGGCGGAGGACTGCCGCTCCAGGTGGGCGCGCAGGCCCTCACCCTCGACGTCGACGTTCGGCAGGATCCTGTCCAGCCAGCGCGGGAGCCACCAGGCGGCGGTGTCGAGCAGCGACATCACCGCCGGGACGATGGTCATCCGGACCACGAACGCGTCGATGGCGACGCCGATCGCCAACGCGAAGCCCATCGACTTGATCACCGCGTCGTCGAGGAAGACGAAGCCGCCGAAGACCGAGATCATGATCAGGGCGGCGGCGGTGACCACCCGGGCACCGTGGCCCATCCCGTTGATGGTGGCCTGCCGGGCGGTGTCACCGTGCACGAAGTCCTCCCGCATCCGGGAGACCAGGAAGACCTGGTAGTCCATGGCCAGGCCGAACAGGATGCCGATCAGCAGGATCGGCAGGAAACTGACCAGCGGGCCCGGGACGTCCAGGCCGAGCAGGCCGGCCAGGTTGCCCTGCTGGAACACCCAGACGGTGATGCCGAAGGTGGCGGCGACGGTGAACAGGAAGCCCACCGCCGCCTTGACCGGCACCAGGATCGAGCGGAACACCAGCATCAGCAGCAGGATCGACAGGCCGACCACCAGCAGCAGGTAGACCGGCAGCGCGTCGGTGAGCTTCTCGGACACGTCGATGCCGATCGCGGTGGCGCCGGTCAGTAACACCTGCGCGCCGCCGATCGAGCCGACCCTGGCCCTGATGTCGTGGACCAACGTCTCGGTGGCCGCATCGGTCGGCCCGGTCTTCGGGATCACGCCGAGCAGCGCGGTACGCCCCGACGGGTCGACCTGCGGCGGGGCCACGGCCAGCACGTTCCCCGTACCCTGGATCAGCGCGGTGACCTGGCCGACGGCGGCCTGGGTGGTCTGCGGCGAGTCGGCGGTGACGACAACCGCGAGCCGGCCGGTGAAGCCGGGGCCGAAGCCCGCCCGGATCAGGTCGTTGTTGAGCCGGGCCGCGCTGCCCTGCGGCGCGGCGGCGGCGTCGGGCAGCGCGAGCCGCATGTCCTGCGCGGGCAGCGCGAGCAGCCCGAGGCCGAGCACGCCGGCCAGGATGACCGGGACGCGCAGCCTCATCACCCCGTGTGCCCAGCGGAACCCGAATCCGGTGCGGTCCTCGGCCGTCGGGGTGGCGTGGCGCTCGCGCAGCCGGCGGGGAAGCACCCGACGGCCGGCGAAACCGAGCAGCGCCGGGGCGAGGGTGATGGCCACCAGCACCGCCACGGTGACCGTCCCGGCGGCGGCCAGACCCATCACGGTGAGGAACGGGATGCCGACCACGGCCAGGCCGGCCAGCGCGATGACCACGGTGGCGCCGGCGAAGACCACGGCGGAGCCGGCGGTGCCCACGGCCCGGCCGACCGCCTCCTCCGGCGGCAACCCGTCGAGCAGGTTCTGCCGGTGCCGGGAGGTGATGAACAGCGAGTAGTCGATGCCGACGGCGAGGCCGAGCATCAGGGCGAGGATCGGCGCGGTGCTGGTCAACTCGGCGGCGCCGCTGAGCGCGTACAGGCCGGCCATGCCGACGCCGACGCCGATCAGCGCGTTCAGCATGGTCATCCCGGCGGCGACCAGCGAGCCGAAGGTGATGACCAGGACGATCGCGGCGACCAGCACGCCCAGTGCCTCGGTGGAGCCGACCTCGGGCTCGGTGTTGAGCACCTCACCGCCGGGCGCAACCTGCCAGCCCTGCGCCTCGGCCGGCGCGCCGATCTTCTCGTACGCGTCGCGCTGGGCGTCGGTGATGTCGTCGACGCCCTCGGCGAACTGCACCTGGACCAGGGCGTACCGGCCGTCGGGGGAGAGCGCCCGGACCTGGAACGGGTCGACGGCACCGACCACGCCGGGCAGGGCGGACGCCTCCTGGACGATCTGCTTGACCACGCCCTGCCCCTCGGGCGTGCCGAGTTGGCCGGCGGCGGGTGCCTGCACCGCGATGGTGCCGGTGGCGCCGCTGGCCGCCGGGAACCGCTCGGCGAGCAGGTCGAGCGCCTGCTGCGACTCGGTGCCGGGCATGGTGAAGTTGCTCGCCATCGGGCCTTTCAGCGTCGCCGCGGCGAGGCCGAGGCCGACGAGTACGACGAGCCAGACGGCGGCGACGAGTCGCCGGCGGCGCAGTGAGGCCCGGCCGAGCCGGTACAGCAGGGTTGCCATCAGGTTCCTGTTCTCAATCGTTGTCAACGGGGTCGAGGGGGGCCAGCGCCCGGCGGGCGACGGCCAGCAGGGCGGGGCGCAGTTCGTCTTCGGGAACGTCGGCGAACTCGGCACACGCCTCGGAGATCCCGGCGAGCAGCACCAGCGCCGTGATCCGGTCCGCCAGCCGGCCGGTGTGGCCGGTGAGCGCGGCGATGAGCCGTTCGGACATCGCCTGGACGTGGGCGAAGGTCGGCTGGGCCAGCAGTTCGGGGAACTCCCCGCGGAGCAGGGCGATCTCCCGGCGGAAGCGCACCGCGAGGTCGATGAAGCCCTCCGCGCCGATCCGTCGTGCCTCGGCGCCGCCCAGCGGGGCGAGCCGTTCGTCCAGCTCACGCAGTACCGCCAGGGGCTGGGTCAGCAGTTCGGCGAGCAGGGCGTCCTTGCCGGCGAAGTGGTAGAGCACGGTGGCCTTGGAGCAGCCGACCTCGCGGGCGATGTCCTGCAGGGAGGTGCCCCGGTAGCCGGTCACCGCGAACCGCCGGGCGGCGGCGGCCAGGATCTCGTCATGCGTCTGTGGCGTGTGGCGTGCCATGGCTCCAGCATGCCTGACCGATCGGTCAGCGCCTGACCGATCGGTCAACAAGGTGGCGTTCGTCACACTGCCCCTAACCGGCGCCGTTTGGCCGGGTGGGCGTGGTCTCACCATTGAGTCACCGCCGAAGGCGGTCCACCGGAGCGGAATTGGCCGTTCGGGTCGGCAGCCGCCGGGCCGAGAATCCATGGATGCCGCCGAGTCCCGCCGCCGCCCTGCGCGCCCTGCACCGACCGGGTGACCCACTGCTCCTGCCGAACGCCTGGGACGCCGCATCCGCCCGGGCCGTCGCCGCCGCCGGCTTTCCCGCCGTCGCCACCAGCAGCGCCGCCGTGGCCGAGACGCTCGGCCACGGCGACGGCGAGGCCACACCGGTGGGGGAGATGCTCGCCGCCGTGGCCCGGATGGTCTCGGCCGTCGCTGTCCCGGTCACCGCCGACCTGGAACGGGGGTACGGGCTGCGGCCGACCGAGCTGGTCGACCGGCTGCAGGCCACCGGGGCGGCCGGCCTCAACCTGGAGGACTCCGACCCGCGCACCGGGGCACTGCACGACGTCACGGAACAGGCCGACCTGCTCGCGGCCGTCCGCGCGGCGGCCGGACCGGAGCTGGTGCTCAACGCCCGCATCGACGTCTTCCTGCGCGGCGCCGGGCCGGAAGACGGGTTCGACGAGGCGGTACTCCGGGCCCGCCGCTACCTCGCGGCCGGCGCCGACTGCGTCTACCCGATTTTCCTGACCGACCCGACGGTGCTCGGCCGGTTCGTCGCGGCGGTCGGCGGCCCGGTGAACGCGCTGCTGCGACCCGGCGCGCCGCCGGTGGCCGAGCTGGCCCGGCTCGGCGTGGCCCGGATCAGCCTCGGGGCCGGCGTGTACGCCGCCACCCGGGCCCGGGCCGGCGCGATGCTGACCGCCCTGCGCGACGGCACCGACCCGTTCGCCAGCTGATCGCCGCGTCGGCTTGCGGCGGGCGGGTACGCCGGCCAGGGTGGGCGGATGGGTGGCACCGAGGAGACCCGGGACGGGGTCGGACTGACAAACCTGGACCAGCCGCTGCTGGCCGGTGGTGACGTCACGAAACGGGAACTCGTCGACTACCTCGACGCGGTCCACGAGCGGATCCTGCCCGGCCTGGCCGACCGGCCCCTGTCGGTGGTCCGGCTGCTGCGCGGCCAGGACCCGTTCATGCAGAAGAACCTGCCGAAGTACACCCCGCCATGGGTACGCCGCACCGACCTCTGGGCGGAGGCGTCCCACCGGCAGGTGACATACGCCCTCTGCGACGACCGGCGCACCCTGCTCTGGTTCGCCAACCAGCGGGCCGTCGAGTACCACCCCACCCTGGCCACCGTCACCCGGCCCGAGCGTCCGACCCACCTGGTGCTCGACCTCGACCCGCCGGAGGGCGAGGCGTTCCGGTTGGTCGTCGGGGCCGCCGAGCTGGTCCGGCAGGCGTTGGCCGACGCGGGTCTGGCCGGGGCGGTGAAGACCAGCGGGTCCAAGGGCCTGCACGTCTTCGTTCCACTGGCGGAGGAGACCACCGCCGAGGAGGCGGCCGCCGCCACCCGTGCCCTGGCGGTGCACGCCGAGCGGCTCGATCCGGCGCTGGCCACCACCGCCTTCATCCGCGAGGACCGGGGCGGTCGGGTCTTCGTCGACGCGACCCGCGCCCACGGCGCGACCGTGGTCGCCGCGTACAGCCCTCGGGTGCGACCCGGCCTGCCGGTCTCCTTCCCGGTGGCCTGGGCCGACCTGGACGCGGTTACCCCGGCCGATTTCACCGTGCGGACCGCCCCCGGGCTGCTCGCCGACGGTGACCCGTGGGCGGCGGCGATGCCGGCGCCGCAGCGGCTCCCCGCCGACCTGGTCGCCGAGGGGCGGACCATCCCGGTGGCCCGGGTCCAGGCCATGCACGAGGGGAAGCGCCGGGCCCGGGCCCGGCGGGCCGCCGGCTGACCCGGGGTACGGGCTGCGGCCCGGGTCGCCGGACCCGGGCCGCGGCGGTCAAGTGACCGTGGTTCAGCGGAAGTTGAACACCAGCGGGAAGGCGAGGACGACGGTCCAGGCCCAGGCGGCGTACACGACCAGGTAGCGGGTCTGCCAGCGTTCCAGCCGGGCGAAGGGCAGGCGGCCCCGGGTGAAGCCGAGGAACAGCCATGCCGACCACGCCAGGTTGGTGAGCAGGATCAGGTTCTCGCCCAGCGCGGCCGTCTTGTTGGGGCTGAAGCCGAACTCGGTGATCCGGCCGGTGATCGCCACCAGGACGAGCACGTCGATGACCAGCGCGGCGACGACGAGCACGAGCTGCAGCCGGTCGAAGAGGCCGGGCCGGGCCGTGAGGTCGCGGGCGGAGATGGCGTACAGCAGCAGGCCCAGGACGATGACCAGCAGCAGGTCGAACAGGATGAGCACGTCGCGTTCGACGTCGATGCCGTTGCTGGTCCAGATGAAGGCGACCAGGAAGGCCAGCAGGGTGGCGGCGAACAGCGGCGTGAAGACCCGGGTCAACACGGGCGCCATGTTCTCGATGACGCTCTGCTTGGCCTCGACCAGCCAGGCGGCCACGACGACCGCCGCCATCGCCCCGCACGGCAGCAGCCACTGGCTGACGAACACCTCGGCGTCCAGGCCGATGGCCTGGAACGTGCCCATGGTGAAGGCGGTGAGCACGCCGCCGCCCAGGGCGAGCAGGGCGAAGTAGATCAGCCACTCCCCGGTGAACCGGATGAAGTCCATCCGCCGCCGGTCCGAGCGCCAGTCGCCGCCGGCGTAGGCGACGCCGACGACCAGCCACAGCGCGATCGGCAGGTGGATCGCCGTGAGAACAATGCTCTGCGAGTCGTCGGCCAGCGGGTACGCGTTCACCGCGACCGCGCCGAGGACGAACAGCGCCGCGAGCACCCCGATGACGCGCACCCCGACCCGGCGTTGCCAGGCGAAGTAGGCGGCCAGCGCCGGCAGCGCGAACAGGCTGATGTTGCGCGCGTAGAAGCTGCCGTCGTGGTCCATGTCGAGCCCGAACAGGCCCGGCACCTTGATGGCCAGCGCCGCGATCGCCGCGCAGAGGATCATGACGGGCAGTTCGCGGCGGGTACGGGCGGCGGGCGCGTCCGGCTCTCCGGGCAGGACGAGTTGCTTCCAGAGCCGCTCGGAGTGTTCGCGGGCGAACTCGCGGGACAGGTCGTCGAGGCTGCCCATGCGCTTGACGGCGATGAGGAACGCCTCGTCGGTGCGCAGACCCCCGTCGGTCAGTTCGTTGATCCGGCTGCGCAGGTGGTCTTCCAGTTCATCCGCGTCGGTGCGGTGCAGTTCCCGGCGGCGGTCCATGTAGGCCCGCCACTCGGCGATCTGGCCCTCCAGCTCGCTGTCGACGGTCATCGTCCCGCCTCCCACGCCGGCGCCATGATCGGGGTGATGGACGGGGTGGCGCTCCAGACACCGCGCAGGGCGTCGACGACGGTGGCCCACTGGCGGCGCTGCTCGGCCAGCTCGGCGCGGCCCTGCTCGGTGATGCGGTAGTACTTGCGGCGGCGACCCCCGGGTGGGGTCTGCCAGTCCGACTCGACGTGCCCGAGCCGCTCCAGGCGGTGCAGCAGCGGGTAGAGCAGGCCGTCGGTCCACTCCAGTTGCCCGCCCGACAGGTCGTTGACCTGCTTGAGAATCGCGTAGCCGTAGCTTTCGCCCTCGGCGAGGATCCCCAGCACGAGTGGCGTGGCCGAGGCGGCGACGAGGTCTTTGGTGATGTGCATCTGACCCACCTATCCCTAGAACTGCAATGCATAGTAGTTCTAGGTATGCGGGTCGCGCAACGCCTCGCGGACGGAGCCACGTCGCCGGGCCGGCGACCGTCCGTCACCCCGGCGGCGACACGGACCACCCGGGGGCGACAGGGGCAGTAACGGTCAGAGGGTGAGTCAGACCGGCCGGGTGACCCGCTCCTACATCCTCACTGTCAGAGGGCGAACGAGACGAGGAATGGGTTGCGGAGCGCGTCGCCCCTGGTGGTGAAGCACCGCACCCAGATGCCCCTTTCCGGGCTCCACCTGGCCACCTTGCAGTGGTGCGCGCCCGTACCTTCGGCGGTCACCTGGACGTTGCCGCGCGCCATGAAGCCGTCCATCGGGGTCTGCACCCAGAACAAGCCCTCGTCCCGGCCGGTGCCCCGCGTCACACCGGTGGAGCCGGCCGGGTACGTCCACTGCGGATACACCGCGCCACCGGAAACCCGGGTGTACGCACCCCAGGGCGTCCAGACAAGGCTGGTGTCCCGAGAGTACGTGATGCTGAACCGGGAGTCGCTCCGCTCGCCCGCCGCGTTGTGACAGGCCACCTCGACCTGCGTGTTCTCGTCGTTCACCCCGAACGTCAGCACCTTGCAACGACGGCCCCGGTCGTCGCGGGCGGTCACCTGGACGTGGCCCCGGTTGGCATCCGGTGGGAGCTGCCTGCTGCCGAGGCCATGGAGGTAGACGGTGTAGCGACCGGTGCCGACACGTCTGACCTTGTTGGCCTGCCCGGCGGAGTTGAACTGCGTCTCGGCCGGCAGGTCGTGGTCGCGGTCGGCGATCCTGGTGGTCAGGTAGGCGAAGTCGCTGTGTCCGCCGGCAATTCCGGACGCGCTGGCCCAACTGGCGGTGAACTCCGAGTCGGCGGGGGCGCCGGAGGTGTCGAAGCAGCGCACCCAGACGGTGATGCCGAAGACGAAGACCTCACCGGTGACCGGGGACACGTACCCGTAGCGGTCCAGGTTCTCCACCGAGCAGTACGAAGCCGCGTCGCCGTACGCGGTCACGTGCGCGACCCCGAGGCTGGACCCGAGCTTCGTGGCGACGTCGGGCAGCCATACCTGATATCTCCCGACATCGATGCGGGCGACCTTGTTCGGGCTCCGAGACGTGTTCTGGTTGCGCGCCGCAGACGGGGTGTACGCGAGCGTGAACGGCTGGTCAGCGTGCACGTACGCGTAGCTCTGCTGCACTGCGGCGGCGTGCGCCGCCGGGGGTACGGCGAGCAGACCGGCGGCGAGCACGGGCGACGCGACCAGCGCCGCGAGACGAATCCGGGTTGTCCGGCCCTGACCTGTGACCATCGCTCTCCCCCTCGCCGCCGCGTGGCACGCGCACCCCGGCCCTCTGTGGTGGGCACATTTTCCACCGGCCGCGCAAGGCCCCCCGCTTGCCGACATCGGCCACCATGACCGGCGCCGGGTCGGTACGCGAGGGGGAACCATGGTGAACAGAGTCGGACGTCGGCTGGTGAGCGTCGGCGTGTCGGTGGCGCTGGCGAGCGGCGTGGCGGTGAGCCCCGCGGCTCCGGCGGCGGCGGTACCGTCGATGGTGTTCGTCACCGCGACGAGCCCGATCGACACCCGCCTCGGCAGGACGCAGGTCGTGCACTGCCCGCCGGGTCGGCGGATCCTCGGTGGCGGTGGCTACGTCGGCGGTGCCGGCCGGGAGGTCGTCATCGACACGATGATTCCGGTCAGCACCCCCACCGGTGACTACTTCGAGGTGAACGCCTCGGCGACGACCCGCGCCGACGGCACCGGGTTCCGGGGCGAGTGGTTCCTGGTCGCGTACGGCATCTGCGGGCACGCCCCGGCCGGCCTGGAGTACGTGTCGGCTGTCTCCGCCACGGGCTTCGAGAGCACCTATGGTGTCAGCGTGTCCTGCCCCGCCGGGAAGCGGGTGATCGGTGTCGGCGGCGAGGTGACGCCCGCGTTCGGGTTCGCGGTGCTCGACGACGTCCTCCCGGTCACGACTCTCACCAGCGTCCGGGTGACGGCCTTCGAGACCGAGACGGACTCGCCGGTCCGGTGGGGAGTCAAGGCCCACGCGGTGTGCGCCGACCCGATTCCCGGGCTCGCCCTGGTTTCGGCCACCTCACCCAGCGACTCGGCGGACAAGACGGTCGGCGTGAGCTGCCCGACCGGCACGAGGGTGCACGGCCTGGGGGCGAGCCTGGCGCCGCCGCTGGGCGAGGCCGCCATCACCGCGCTGTACCCGTCACAGCCACTGGAGCACGTGCGGCTGGAGGCCCGCGAGGACCTGACCCGGTACACCGGTAACTGGACCGCCCGGGTGCACGCCATCTGCGCGACGTAACGGGACCGGATCCTCGCCGTCGCTCGCCACGCTGCCGGCATGTCGCCCAGTCCGGACGTGTTCCGCTGGCCAACCGTGATCGCGCGGTAGCGATGCGCCGCAACCGGCCGTAGCCGCGCGATCTGCGTCTCGTGTGGTGGTTGGCCGAGCTAGATGGAAAACCGTCCCTATTGTGGACCATTTGGGTGGCGGTGCCGGGTGGTTATCCTGCCGTCAGTAGAGTGAGGTGGCAATTCATCCAGAAAGGACACCTGAATGCTGCGTCGGATCACGTCCCTCATCGCCGCGACACTGCTTGCCGTGGTCACCTCGGTCACGGTTGCCGCGTCGCCGGCCATGGCCGGTGAGAACGCGATGGCCTGGACGTACTACGGCGGAACCGCCCGGGGGCAGGCCGTCTGGTACCACGACGGGGACAGCCTCAAGGTCTGCGACATGAGCGCCGACGGTCGGGGCATCCGGGGCGTCGTCTACTCGTACAACTCCTCGGGCGGGTTCTGGGAGAACGAGTTCACGGTCACCGACTCGAACTCCTCGGACGGCTGCAAGTACGGATCGCAGAACGTGCCGGACGGACGGAAGGTCGAGATCCTGGTCTACCAGTACTGGGGCAACGAGACGTGCTGCGGCGAGACCTCGATCGGCGTGGCCTGAGCCGAGCCGGTGGCGGCCCGCCCGGCTCTCCGGCCGGGAGGCCGCCACCGTGACCGACCGTCCAGTCGGTAGAGGTGCTACCCAGCATCTGGCACAGGCACCGACCGTCGAGCGCCCGTACGACCGCGACGACTTTCCCCTGCCGCGCTGCCGCACCTGAGCTTCCCGTGATCAAGACGAGTTTTGGCGACGACCGGGATGCCTTGGTCATGGGGAGGTGATGACATCAGTCACGCAGCGGCGGAGCCACTCGTGCGCGCCGTCGGTGTCGTGCCGGCGGTGCCACGCCAGCGACACCTCCATCGTGGGCAGCGCGAAGGGCAGGGCGAGCACCCGCACGCCGGGTACCCATGACGCGTGCTCGCCTCGCCGTACCGGTAACAGCCCCACCAGGTCGCTGCGCGCAACCATCAGCAGCGCCTCGGTGTGCGACGGGACGACCGCGATCACCGCGCGGCGCAGGCCATGCGCGGCGAGTGCGGTGTCCAGCGGGCCGGTGGCCAGGCCCTGGCGGGACGCGCTGATGTGGTCGGCGGCGGCCAGCCGGGCCGCGGTAAGGCGACCGCGGGTGAGGGGATGCCCTTCCCGCACCGCCAACGCCATCCCGTACTCCGCCAGTGGCTGCACCTGGACATCCGGCGGCGCGCCGCTGATGACACCGATTTCCAGATCGACGTCGCGGTCCCGCAGACGGCCAGCCTCGGTCGTGCTCTCGCCGAGAAGCCGCAGCCTCACACCGGGCGCCTCGCTGCGGATCCGGTCCAGCAACCGCGCGCCGACCACGGCGGCCAGGTCGGCGGCCACGATCGAGAAGGTGCGGGTCAGCCGGGGCAGGTCCGGCATGCCCGGCGGCGTGAAGATCGCCTCGGCGCGCTCGATGAGTTCGCGCGTGGCGACCTGAATCTCCAGTGCCCGTGGCGTCGGCGTCATGGTGCGACCGGTGCGCACCAGGATGGCGTCGCCGGTGGCCTTGCGGATGCGTGCGAGCGTGCGACTCATCGCCGGCGCGGAGAGGTGCATCCGGCGCGCGGCGCCCCCCACGCTGCGCTCGCTGAGCAGCGCGTCGAGCGCGGTGAGCAGGTTCAGATCCAGCCGTGATTGCGTCACATGCATCCTTCCTGTGCGAAAGTTGCATTTGAGGTTAACTCATCGAGACCCTAGCGTCGGCCACATGACCTTGATCGGCAGCAAGGAATCCCGATGATGCGACAAGTAATGACCCTGCCCGCCGGCAGGGTGGCGAAGTGGGTCATCGTGGCCCTCTGGATTGCCCTGCTGGTCCCGGCGCTGATGCTGGCCGGCAAGCTCGGCGACGTCGAGAAGAACGACAACGCGGCCTGGCTGCCCGGCAACGCGGAGTCGACCAAGGTCGTCGAGCAGGCCGGGAAGTTCCAGCCCGCCGAGACCCTGCCCGCCATTGTGATCTACGACCGGCCAGGGGGCGTCACCCCCGCCGACATGACCAAAGCTCGGGCCGACGCCGAGGCATTCAAGGGCATCACGAACGTCGTGGGGCAACCACAGGGCCCATCGAAGTCCCAGGACGGCAAGGCCATTCAGACCGTGGTCCAGGTTCACGACGGTAAGGAAGGCTGGGACGGAGCCCGCAAGGTCATCGACGCGATGACCAGGGTCGGTGAGCAGAACGCCAATGGGCTCGGGTTCCACGTCACCGGACCGGCCGGGTACGCGTCCGACTCGGTGAAGTCCTTCGGCGGAGGAGGTCTCGTGGAGACGATCACCGCGTTGGTGGTCGTCGCCATCCTGCTGTTGACCTACCGCAGCCCACTGCTGCCCCTGGTGCCGCTACTGGCCGCGGGCGGCGCTCTTGTCACGGCCGAAGCGGTGATCTACCTGCTGGCGAAGAACGCGGGGCTCACCGTCAACACGCAGACCAGCTTCATTCTGACCGTGCTGGTGTTCGGCGCGGCCACCGACTACGCGCTGTTGCTCATCTCGCGATACCGGGAGGAGTTGCGGCGGCACGAGGACCGGCACGAAGCCATGGCGGAGGCCCTGCGCCGCTCTGGTCCCGCGATCATCGCCAGCGCCGCGACCGTCGCGGTGAGCCTGCTGGTGCTGATGCTCGCCACGCTCAACTCCACCAAGGGACTCGGGCCGGCCAGTGCCATCGGCATCCTCGTCGGGCTGCTGGCCATGCTCACCCTGATGCCGGCCCTGCTGGTCATCTGCGGACGGTGGATCTTCTGGCCGGTGAAGCCGTCGTACGGATCGGCCGGGGCGACCGGGGCGAGCATCTGGACCCGGGTCGGCGTCGCTGTCTCCCGCCGGCCGAGGATCGTGTGGGTCGGCACCGCGCTCGTCCTCGGCGTCATGGGGCTCGGGGTGGCGGGGCTCAAGGCCGACGGGATCCCCAGCAAGGGCCAGTTCACCACCGAGACGCAGGCGGTCGTCGGTGAGGAGATCCAGGCCAGGCACTTCCCGGCCGGGTCAGGCGACCCGGTCTATGTGGTGGCGAAGGCCGCCTCGGCGGAGCAGGTCAAGACTGTGCTGTCCGGCGTCCCAGGCATCGCCGACGTCGCGGCACCGATGATCAGGGAGGGTGAGGGACTCGTCGTCGGAACGCTTGACGCCCCGCCCGGCAGCAGGGCCGCGATGCGCACCGTCGAGCAGGCCAGAGCCGCGATCCACCGGATCGAGGGTGCGGAGGCCCTGCTCGGCGGCAACACGGCGATAGCACTCGACATCCAGCAGGCGGCTGCCCGCGACGCCAAGGTGATTATCCCTATCGTGCTCGTCGTGGTGTTCGCAATCCTCGCGTTGCTGCTGCGGGCGATCGTCGCGCCACTGCTGCTCATGGCGACGGTGGTGCTGTCTTTCGGAGCGGCCCTCGGCGTGAGCGCCCTGGTGTTCAACCACGTGTTCGACTTCGCCGGAGCGGACGCGAACTTCCCGCTCCTGGTGTTCGTGTTCCTGGTCGCCCTGGGCATCGACTACAACATCTTCCTGGTCACCCGGGTACGTGAGGAGGCGATGCTGCACGGCACCCGACGCGGCGCGCTGACGGGGCTGTCCGCCACCGGGGGCGTGATCACTTCGGCGGGTCTGGTGCTGGCCGGGACCTTCGCGGCGCTGGGCGCGCTGCCACTGGTGTTCGCGGCGCAACTCGGGTTCGCGGTGGCGTTCGGTGTGCTGCTGGACACCATGATCGTCCGCTCGGTCCTGGTCACCGCGCTGGCCCTGGACGTGGGCCGATGGATGTGGTGGCCCAGCAAACTGTTCAAGCACCGCGACGACGCCCAGCCTCCAGCGGGCAGGCCCGACTCGGCACCCGCGCTCGCGGGCACCTGACAGAGGTCACCACCGGCACTCCAGCACCAGGGCCTTCCGCCATCAACCGGAGGCCCTGGTGCTGAAAATGACGCCACCGCCCCCACGGCAACCGCGACGAGCCTGGCTGACGTGCTGCCCCAACCGCCCAGATGGGGCGGTTCGCGGTGATGCGCTGTGCGAGAGTGAGCGCGACGAGCACGGTCGTTGGAGAAGGCCGTGACTGACCCAGCGGTGCCGGCGGCCCGGGGCCACGCTCCTCGGCGGAGAGCCCGGAGACGGCCCGCATCAGCGGAAGCGCTCCCGGCCACCACCTTCTCGGTGACGACACTGACGGCAGCAGCGACTCCCGCCAGTACAGCCACGTCCCGATGGATGCCGTCGTCGGTCGGGTGCTGCGACCGATCCGGGGCGGAACCCGGTCGACCAGCCGTGGCCGACCGCACGGGAAAGGCCGCTGACCCGATCTCTCTGGTCAGCGGCCTTTCCCGTGATCTTCGGCTCTGGTGCCCCCGGCAGGATTCGAACCTGCGCCCCCGCCTCCGGAGGGCGGTGCTCTATCCCCTGAGCTACGGGGGCTCAGCGACCGGGAAAGAGTAGCAAACCCTCCTCCCGATCACCCAATCGGTATCGCCCACTCCGTGCCGCCCACCGCCCACCCCGCCTCGTGCCTGGGTGATCATGAAGTTTGCGACCAGGTGGATCTTCTTATGGGCCGCCTACTTCATGATCAAGAGGGGTTGGTGGGTGGGTTAGGCGG
>NZ_SMJY01000062.1:0-27321 GCF_004348355.1 Micromonospora sp. KC721
GTCCGGGCCTCGGCCCGCCCGCCCCAGGACCGTTCCGCCGGCTGGCCGCTGTCCCACGGCCGTTCCTCGGCCTGACCACCCGCCCACGGCCGCTCGTCGCGCCGGGCGGACCAGCCGCCCCGATCGTCACGCTGGGCGGCCCGGGAACCATCCGGTTCCGCGGCGTGCCACGACGACTCCTCCGCGCCGGTCGACCACCTGCCCGGGTACCCGCCGGCCACCCCCGGGTCGGCGCCGTCGACCACCGTGTGCCGGGTCGTCACGTGCACCGTCTCGGTGTGCCGAAGCACCGGACGGCCCGGCGGCTCCGGCACCGGGCGGGCCATCCCGTACACCCCGGCGGACGCCGTGGCGGCGGACCGGTCGGTTCGGCCCTGACCGGGTCCACCGACGGCGCCGTTCTGGCCCGGGACGACGCCGTACCCGCCCGCCTGGCCGGTGCCGGCATGCTCGGTGCCGTACCGGCCGCCGACCGGCTCGTCGTCGCGGTCGATTGCCGACCGGTGCCAGGTCGCGGGCTCCTCCACCGCGTGGCGTCGCCCGTCCTGCGGGTCGTGATGGGTCTCCGGCACCGGTACCCGCGCCCGGCCCGGCCCGGCCGGCTCCTCCACCCCGGTCCGCCCGGCGGCCCCCGCCGCGATGGCGTCGAGACGTCCGCGCAACGCGATGACCTGGTTCTCCACCCGCTGCGCCTGGTCCAGCGCCTGGTTGCCGCGCTGGGCGGCGGCGACGATCTCGGAACGCAGTTCCCGGCGCAACTGCTCCAACTCGTCGAGGAGATCCGGCGCCGGGCCGCCCGAGTCGCCGCGCAACGCGATCGACAGGCCGATCAGGACCACCGCCATGATGGCCAGCACGGCGGCGAACCGCAGTGGGCCGTTACCGTCGGCGACCAGCAGGATCAGTGCCGCGACCGGCGCGATCGCCACCCCGATCCAGAACAGCACGGTCAGCAGCTGGGGACGGCGCTTGTCGCTGAGGGCCGGGGCGGGCATGGCTTCGGAGCCTACCGACAGATGTCCGGAGTGGGAACGGCCCGCGACCGCGGATCCGCGTCGGGTGACCGACGTTCAGGCCCGACCACCGAGGCTGGCCAGGCCGACGACCCAGCCGGCGAAGAAGCCGTACGCGGCACCCGTCTGCGTGGTCTGGAAGTCGGCGAGCAGCGTCCCACCGGAGGTCAGCAGCGCCGCCAGCAGGGTCCCCACCGCGCCGGCGAGGACGTACGCCGCCCAACCGGAGAAGAACTGGTTGAGCGATCCCTGCACCCGGGCCACCTGCGAGGTGGGCAGCAGGTACAGGAAAACCACCGCGAAGACCACCAGCAAGATGGCCCGCAGGTCGGTGGCGAGCACGCCCTGCCCCGGTTCGACGGCCGTCAGCCGCCAGGCCGGCCAGGCCAGCAGGCGCAGGAACCAACCGCCGGCTGAGGAAGGGTCGGTGTTGGCCTCGGCCCAGGCGACGTACCAGGGGCTGCCGCACACCCCGACGAGGATCAGCGCGGCGATGGCGCCGGTTCCGGCGGCGGTGCCGTAACCGGCGGCGGCGCGGGGCTGGTTGGTGACGGCCATGCGGCCGGAAGTTCCCGGGCCACCCCGGCGGGCAAACCTTCGCCAGCCGCCGACACGACCGGTCAGTGCTTCATCAGGTAGTCGATGAACGCGGCGCGCAGCAGTGGTGCCGACTCCTGGTAGCCGTGCCCGGTCAGTTCCCGCCACAGCGCGACCGCCTCGTCGATGGTCGGCCCGACCGAGTTGGGCGCCCCGTCCAGGGCGGCGGCCTCGTCCGCGTTCGGCAGGTGTCGCAACACCGACCAGAAGAAACCCACGTCGCGCCGCTCCCGGGCCAGCGCGAACGCCTGTTCCCGCAGTTCCTCCGTGGAGAGCGCGTCGAGCTCGTCGAAGTCGCGGCCGGTGCCGGTGGAAGGAGTCTCGGTCATGCCCGCGAGCCTAACCGGCGAGATCACACCCGGCCCGCCGGATGCGGCCGAGCGGACCCGGCTACCGGTCGCGGTCGTCCCACCGATTCGGCCCGGTCTCCCAGTGCGGGGCGTCCCACGGGTCGCGCGGCGTCTCCGTCGTCGGGGTCGGCAGCGCCGGCGTCCACGAGTCGGTCCGGCCCGGGCGGGTCAACGACCATCCGGAGCTGATCGTGCCGTCGCCGGCCGGCACCGGTTCGGCCGCCTCACCTGCCGTCGGGCGGGGTCGGCCGAACGTCTCGACCAGCCGGGTCACCATCAGCCCGACGGCCAGTGCCGCCGCACCGACGGCCCACCGGTTCAACGGCTGGCCCTCCGTGGTCGCCAGAGCGAGGACCACGGCGACCAGGCTCACCGCGAGCAGGGTGCCGAAAATCCCGCCGCGCCGGCCGTACGCGCTGGTGCCGCCGAGCAGCGCCACCCCGACGGCCAGCACCGTCCGGTCCAGCCCCGGCTCCGGTGCGACCGACCCCGTCCCGTTGGCGGCGAGCAGCACCCCGGCCAGCAGGGCGAGCACGGTGGAGGCGACCAGCGCGGTCGCGGTGACCAGGGCCGCCGCCACCCCCCGACGGCGGGCCGGGTCGCCCACCGCCCGGAACCGGCCGACCGTCCGGCGGACCGCCCGGATCGCGGCGAAGAGCCCCCCCAGTACGGCGACGGCCGCGAAGCCGGCGAAGAGGTGGAACGCGACCCGGCGTACGTCGTGGTCGCCCTGCACGGACACCGGCGCGGTGCGGCGTTCGATCCAGACCACCACCGCGGCCGCCGCCGCGAGGCTGGCCGCCCAGCCGGGCACGTGCAGCACCGTGACCGCGAGGGCCAGGACGAGTCCGCCGAGCACGGCGACCGCCAGGGCCGGCACCAGCGCCTCCTGCAGCCCCCGGTCGCCCTGCTCGGCGAGGTGCAGCGCGGCGGCCACCGCGACCGGACCGACGGCCAGGTTCACCGCTGCGGTCCGCAGGCTCAGCCCGACGGCGAGGGCGAGCAGGCCGAGGGCGACCACGTCGACGAGGAGAATGTGCAGCCGCTCCCCGCGCACCGCGTCGACGTCGGCCCGCGCGAGCAGCACGACGAGCGCGACGAGTCCGACCAGGAGCAGCGCCTCCCAGATCAGGTGTACGCCGATCCGGTCCCGGCCCGACTCACCGTGCCCGGGATCACCGAGGTCCGCGGCGGCGGACAGGCCCGGCAGCTCCGTCGGGAAGACCCGACCCGGCTCGTCGTACGCCATCCCGCGCGCCTCCCCCTGCCGGCCGTCGCCGTTGACGGCGGCCTGCTCTCCGGTCGCCAGGGACGGTACCTGCGTGCCGGGCCGTGCGTAACCCTCCGTTCACCGCCGGGGCGGCCGGCTCTGCCGGTTGCCGGGTTCCCGGTCCTCGTCGTCCTCCTGCTCGGGCACCCGGCAGGCGCGTTCCAACCAGAGCGCCGCGGCGACCAGGGCGAGCGCGGCGAGCAGGCCGGCACCGGCGGCGGGCCGGTCGTTGACGGCGGCCCGGGTGTCCTCGATGAAGAGCCAGCCGGTGAGGCCCGCATAGAAGCCGGCGAAGATGGCTCCGGCCAGCGCGGAGGCCTTGGCCAGCACCACGAACCGGGCGACCAGCAACGGGTTGACCGGTTCCCGTCCGGGCCGGCGTTCGATGCGGCTGCGGGTGTTGGCCGCCGCGTACGCCTCCAGCACCGCGAGGGCCGCCAGGGTGACCACCGGCAGCCAGGGCAGGCCCGAACCGAGGTTGCCGTAGAAGGCGCTGATCAGCAACCAGGCGACGGCCGCTGCGGCGAGTGCGGCCACCACCAGGGTGGAGATCCGGGTGGGCCCCATCCGGAAGCGGTCCGGGTCGCCCCCACGCGGGGTCTGCGCCTGGGTCATGGGTCCGACTCTAACGGCAGATCCGGGCAGGGGCGCAGTTCCAGGGCGTCACCGGCCAGCGGCTCGGCGTTGAGCAGGTCGGTGAGCCAGCCGTGCCCGGGCAACCGGCCGTGGGGTTCGATGTCGATCCACGGGCGGAGCACGAAGGCCCGCAGGTGCGCGCGGGGGTGCGGCAGGGTCAGTTCCGGGTCGTCGCTGAGCACCGGTCGGCCGGTGTCATCCCAGACGGCGACGACGTCGACGTCCAGGGTGCGCGGGCCGAACCGGCGGCGCGGGTCGCGAACCCGGCCGGCCGCCTCCTCGGCGGCCCGGGCCCGCGCCAGCCAGTCCCCGGCGGTCGCCGCCGGGTCCACGGCCAGCACCGCGGCGTTCAGGTACGCGGGCTGGTCCGCGTCCCCCCACGGCGGGCTCTCGTACACCCCGGAGACCACCCGTACGCTGTCGCCGAGCGTGGCCAGGGCGGTACGCAGGTGGGCGGGGCGGTCGCCGAGGTTGCTGCCGATCGACAGCACCGCCCGGGTCACCGGGTCCGCCGCATGGTGACCGCGACGTCGGCGAAGGTGTGCGGGATCGGCGCCTCCGGCTTGTGCACGGTGACGGTGGCGGCGGCCACCCGGGGCTCGGCGAGGCAGACCGCGAGCAGCCGGTCGGCGAGGGTCTCGATCAGGTTGACCGGCTCGCCGGTGACCACGGCGACCAGCCGCTCGGCCAGTTCGCCGTAGTGCACGGTGTCGCTCACCTGGTCGGAGCGGGCGGCCGGGGCGAGGTCGAGTTCGAGCACGGCGTCGATGACGAAGTCCTGCCCCTGGGCGCGTTCGAAGTCGTACACGCCGTGCCGGCCACGGGCCCGCAGCCCGGACAGTTCGATCCGGTCGGTCATCGGACCACCCCGTCGCGGCCAGCGGTCGGGACCGCGTCGGCGGGTCCGGTCCAGGCTCCGGGGGCCAGCCGGGGACGGCCGGTGGCCACCCAGACGGCGAGCGCGTCGACCGTGCCCCGCACATCGTGCACGCGTACCCCCCAGGCGCCGGCGGCGACGGCGAGCACACTGGTCGCGGCGGTGGCCACCTCCCGGCCGGCGGTGGGACGGGGGGTGCCGGCCGGGTCGGCGAGCAGCCGGCCCAGGTACGACTTGCGGCTCGCCCCGAACAGCAGCGGGAAACCCAGGTCGACCAGTTCGGGCAGGCGGGCACTGAGTTCCCAGTTGTGCGCGGCGGTCTTCGCGAAGCCGAGACCCGGGTCGACGATGATCCGGTCGGCCGTGACCCCGGCGGCGAGCGCGGCGTCGATCCGCCGGCCCAGTTCGGCCCGGACCTCGGCGACCACGTCGGTGTAGGTGGCCAGGTCCCGCATGTCACGGGAGTGGCCGCGCCAGTGCATGAGCACCCAGGGGCAACCGGCGTCGCGGACCACCCGGGCCATGTTCGGGTCGGCCAGGCCGCCGGAGACGTCGTTGACCACGGACGCCCCGGCGGCGAGCGCGGCCTCGGCCACCGAGGCGCGGCTGGTGTCGATGCTGACCGTGACGCCCGCGGCGGCCAGCGCGCGGACGACCGGGACCACCCGGGCCGTCTCCACCGTGGCGTCGACCCGGTCGGCGCCCGGGCGGGTGGACTCGCCGCCGACGTCGACCAGCCGCGCCCCCTCCGCCCGCAGTCGCACTCCGTGTGCGACTGCGGCGTCGAGGTCGGCGTAGAGACCGCCGTCGGAGAAGGAGTCGGGCGTGACGTTGAGGACGCCCATCACCACCGGGGCCCCGTCCGGTACCAGATCGGTCACGACCCGACAGTACCGGGCGGGCGGGGGCGGTCCGGCGGGCCCCGACGGCGGCCCGGAAGTGGAGGCTGACGTGGCTATTGGAACAGGTGTACGATCGGTCGTCCGCGCCGTTTCGGGTCCACTCTTCGCGGGTTGTCGCAAAGGGGGGCGGCCCGTACGCTGTGGAATTGCCCAGCATCGAGACGGCGAAGCCTGGAGGGAGGGCCGAAGCGGGAAGAATCCCCCCAAAGCTCACCACTCTCCGTGGTGGACACCGAACGCAGCGCTGCGAACGCTGCGCACAGTGAGCAGTTCCCGCCAGGCTTGCCCACCGCACCGCCGCGGCACCGCCGGCCGCGTTATGGGGAGGTTCCAGTGATCGCCTTCGAGCTCATCGAGACGACGTCGTCCGGCGTCGTGCAGGCGCTGCACACCCTGGCGTCGGCCCCGCTCGCCGAGCCTGCCCCCAAAGGCATCGACACCAGCGGTGTCGTCACCTTCTTCGCCAGCAAGATCGCGCCGATCCTGCTCGCGGTGCTCGGCGTCATCTTCATCGGCCGGGCCAGCCGGGGCGAGATCTCCAAGGTGTTGACGAGTTCCGCCATCGCGATCGTCGGCCTGGCGTTCATCGCCGGCGCGGCCACACTCTTCTTCGTGGGCGACTACCTGATCGACCTGATCTTCGAATAGGCGCGGGCAGAAATGCGGCTGCGCACCGACGACGACATCTACCGGGCCCGACTGGTCTACCTCGGACCGCCCGGCTACACCCTTCCCGTCCACCTGCCGTACGCCCAGTACGGCCTGTTCATGCTGCTCGTGCCCCTCTACATGTTCATCCACTGGCTGTTCACGTTGCAGGTCGAACTCTTCCCCGCCTGGGAGATCGCCCTCGCGATCGTGACCACCTCGTTCATCTTCCGGTACGTCGACCCGGACCGGCCGGCGCGGATGGTCATCCGCACGGCCCTGACCGACTGGCGACGCACCCGGGAGCCGGCCGCCGAGCAACGCGACCCCCGTCTGGTCGGCAGCCGGATCAGGATCCGGGAGGAGCTGGCATGACCGGGCGCACACCGATCGGGCAGTCGAACCACGCGGGTGAGGCGGTCGCATGAGTCGCTCTTCCACGCCGGGTTACCCGGCCGGACGCCACGATGCCCCGCACGGTAACCGTGCGCGGTCACTCGACTACCCCCAGCAGGAGCTGCCCGACGAGGAGGCATACGACCCCGCCCTCGTTCCCGGCTCCCGCACCAGCGGTGTCGGCGTCTTCCAGGCACCCCGCCCGACCGGCGGCCGGAGCAGCCCGCCGGTTGAACCGGCGACGCCGATGCTGGCCGGAGACGGCACCGACATCGACTCCCCCTTCCTCGACCTCTTCGGAGGCACCGGCCCGGCGACCCGGCCGGCCGCCCTGCCGCCGCGCACCGCCGGTCGCGAGCACCCGCCGGTTCCACACCAGCCGGTCACCCCGCCGCCACCGGTCCCGCCGGCGCCCCTCGTCGGAGCCGAGCCGGCCGCACCCCCGGTGGCCGAGCCGGCCGCGCGCCAGGTGGAGGCCGAACCGGCCGCGCCCGTCGTCCGAGCCGAGCCGCCCGCGATCGAGGCGGCTCCCCTCACCGGCCGGCCGGCCCGTACCCGGGTGCCGCAGCAGCCGGGCGACCGACTCCCGGCGGTCCGGCCGACGACCGGGCTCGCGACGCCGGCCGACCGTCCGGTGGAGACCCCGCCGCAGCGCGCACCCCGACGGATGTCCACCGCACCCGTCGGCGAACCGCTCACCGCCCGGGAGGCCGCCGAACGGATCCGCCGCGAGGCCACCGAACGAGCCCGCCGTCAGGCAACCGAACGCTCGGCGCGACCGCCCGCCGAAAGGGCACGGCCCGAGCCCGTCCCACCGGCACCCCCCGTACCCGTCGCACCGCCCTGGCCCGAGGAGGCCGAGCCGCTCCGGATCGCGGCCGGGTCCGCCACCGACGTCGGCCACCCCGACCCGACCGAAGCCGGCCGGCGGGAACTGACCGAGGCGGTCCCGCCGGCACCGGCGGAACGGACCTCCCGGGAACTGGCGCCGCGCCAGCGCGCGGCGAGCCGACGCGACACCCCGACCAGACCCGTCCGGGTACGCCCACCGAAAATCAAATTCGGCGACCGGGACCCGTCGATCGATCTGGCGATCACCGAGATCGCCGGGCACCTGACCTTCACCCCGAACACCGTCACCGCCTGGTACTGGCTGCCCGAGGTGCGCTGGGCGTTCCGCCCGGACGCCGAACGGGAGGCCCTGCTCTCCGCCATCTCCGAGCAGTACGCCGGCCTGGCCGGGTTCCGACTGCACCTGCGCCGCACCACCCGCCCGTTCCCGGCCGACGAGTGGGCCCGCACCATCGACGCCCACACCACCTCGCCGCTGCCCGACGTCCCGGGCACCGCCGGCTGGGCCGACCACCTGGTGGCCGCCCAACGGCACCTGATGTCGGTCAACCACGCCGAGGGGCAGACCTACCTGGGCGTCACCTTCGCCCGCCGGTCGCTCGGCGACTCACTCACCGAGCGACTGCTGCGGGTCTTCGGCCGGGGCACCGCCGACGGCGAACGCCGCAAGCTGGGCCGCACCGTCGAGCAGTTCGACGAGGTGCTCGGCGCGTTCGGGATGCGCGGGCGCCGGGTGACCGCGCAGGAACTGGAGTGGTTGCTCTACCGCTCCGTCGCGCTCTGCATGGCCCCACCCGGGGTGCTCTCCCCGGTCACCAACGGCCGGTGGGAACGGGGTGACCTGCTGGCCCTCACCGAACAGGTCGAGCGCTACCGCACCCCGTACGGCTCGACGTTGAAACTGGTCAACCGGATGACCGGCGAGGAGCGGCACGTCGCCGTGCTCGCCGTCGGACGGATGGAGCCGCTGGAGATTCCCGAGCGACACGAGCCATGGCTGCACTTCCACGAGCGGTTGCCCTGGCCGATGGAGATCTCCACCCGGGTGGACATCCTCGGTTCCAACGACTCGTTCCGTAACCTCGAACACCGGCTGCGGATGATCCGCTCCCAGCAGCTCGACTACGCCGAACACGGCATCGACGCGCCACCGGAGCTGGAACGGCTCGCCAAGCGGGCCCTGGTGATCGGCGACGAGATGACCACCGGCCTGCCGGTGGACTCGGCCCGCGCGCACGGCTGGCACCGGATCGCGGTCGGCGGCCGCACTCGCGAGGAGTGCCTGGAGCGGGCCCGCCGGCTCATCCAGCTCTACTCCCGGGAACTGCGCATCTCGCTCCAGCACCCCAAGAACCAGGACTGGCTGGCCCGCGAGTTCATCCCCGGCGAGCCCATCGCCAACACCGGGTACGTCCGCCGAATGCCGGTCAACCTGCTCGCCGCGGCGCTACCGCAGGCCGCGTCCACGGTCGGCGACCGCCGCGGTGACCTGATCGGCCGGACGGCCGGCACCTGCCGGCGGCCGGTCTTCCTCGACCTGCACTTCCCGATGGAGGTACGGGAACGTTCCGGCCTCGCGGTCTTCGTCGCCGAACCGGGCGGCGGCAAGTCGACCCTGCTCGGCGCGCTCGGTTACCTGGCCGCCCGACGGGGGGTGCAGGTGACCCTGCTCGACCCGTCCGGCCCGCTGGCCCGGCTCTGCGCCATGCCGGAACTGCGGCCGTACGCGCGGGTGTTGAACCTGACCGGTTCCGAACCGGGGACGCTGGCGCCGTACTCGCTCATCCCGACGCCGCTGCGCAGCGAGTTCGGCAGTGGGGCGGCGGGCGACCGGGAGTTCGAGATCGCGGTCTCCAACGCCCGGGCCGAGCGCCGGATGCTGGTGCAGGACATCTGCATGATGCTGGTGCCACCACAGGTGGCCCGGGAGGCGTCTACCGCCACCCTGTTCCGGCACGCGGTACGACAGGTGCCGGCGGAGGAAGCCTCCACCCTGGACGACGTGGTCGCCTGCCTGCAGGGGATGGACGACGACGCCGGGCGGGAGCTGGCCAACCTGCTGCTGGACACCGCCGAAATGCCGCTGGCGATGCTCTTCTTCGGCCGCCCGCCGGAGGGGCTGCTCGGCGCCGACGCGGCGCTCACGGTGATCACCATGGCCGGCCTGCGGCTGCCCGACCTCAAGATCGAACGCGAGTACTGGTCGGCCGAGGAAGCCCTCGCACTGCCGATGCTGCACACCGCGCACCGGCTCGCCGTCCGCCGCTGCTACGGCGGCTCGATGTCGTCACGCAAGTTGGTCGGCCTGGACGAGGCGCACTTCATGGAAGGCTGGCGCTCCGGCCGGTCGTTCCTGGTCCGCCTGGCCCGAGACTCCCGCAAGTGGAACCTCGCCGCCCTGGTCGCGTCGCAGAACCCGAAGGACATCCTCGGTCTCGACGTGCAGAACCTCGTCTCCACCGTCTTCGTCGGCCGGATCGCCGAGGACACCGAGATCGCCTCCGAGGCGCTGCGGCTGCTCCGGGTGCCGGTGGACGACGGGTACGAGGCGACCCTCGCCTCCCTCTCCGCCGTCGACGCCACCTCCGCCGCCCGGCTCGGCTTCCGCGAGTTCGTCATGCGCGACGTCGACGGGCGCGTGCAGAAGGTCCGCGTCGACGTGTCGTACGTGGAAGGGCTGCTGGAACACCTGGACACCACCCCCGCCGCGGCCGCCCAGGCGGCCGGGCAACTGCCGACCGTCCTGGCTGATCTGGAGGCGTGACATGGCGAGGGCCCGGGCACGGATCACGGCGCTCCTCCTCGCACTCGGCGTGCTCGCCGGTGCCACGCTCGCCTGGCCGGTGCTCGCCCCGACACCGGCGCTCGCCGCCCCGGCACCCACCCCGGCCCAGGCGAGGGCGGAGCTGTGCAGCACCGAGGAGTGGCAGGCCGACTTCCGCGCCTGCGTCGCGAAGCTCCAGGAAGTCAGCGAGGACCAGGTGAAATGCCGTAACGCGCCGGTCCCGTCGGCACCCGATTCAGGGCTGGCTGGATGGTTCGCCTCCCAGCCGGACTCGTCAAAACTTCCCGGCCCGAAGGGCCTCTACAGCGACTACGGCTACGCCGGCTACAGCTTCGCCACGTACGACCTCGACGAAGGCTGTGCCTCGTCCGTGCTGCACCCGGAATACAAGTTCACGACGACAGTGGCCAATGGGGAGTTCATGGTCGCTACCGCGATCGTGGGCGCTTCCAACGCGCTACGCGAGCGGGCCTGGAATCCGCGTTCGATGTGGAACTGGGCCGACCCCCTGGTGGAGAAGGCTACGAAGGCTGTCTACCAGAAGGTGTTCAGCGTCTTCGGGATCATCACGCTCTGTGTCGTCGGCCTGTACCTTCTCTGGCGCTCACGCCAGTCGGACATGAGCAATGCGATGACCACCGCCGGCTGGGCACTGCTGGTGATGGTGGCGGTCACGGCGCTGGCCGCTTGGCCGGTCAAGTCCGCGAGCATCGCCGACGGCACCCTCATAACCTCGCTCGGCGTCGTCCACGACGCCGTCGGCCCGGCTTCACGCGACATACCTGCTGACAAATGTGCGCTACCCAACCCGGACGCTTGTGTGGACAAGCGGCCGCCGGCCGTGCGGGCGAGCGACACCGCCACGGAGTCGATGCTCTACCGGAACTGGTTGCGCGGCGTGCTCGGGTCGGCGGACAGTGAAACTGCCAAGAAGTACGGGCCCGCGCTCTACGACGCCAAGTCACTGTCCTGGGAGGAAACGCAGAAGCTGCGGCAGAACCCCGGTACCCGCGAGGCGACCATCAAGGCCAAACAGCAGCAGTGGGCCCGCGTTGCCGAACAGATCAGCAGGGAGGACGAGGAGGCCTACGAGTACCTCAAGGGCACCCGGGACATGGACCGGATCGGCTCCGGTTTCATCGCGGTGCTGGCCGCCCTGCTCTTCGCGATGTTCGACCTGACCGCGTCGTTGCTGGTACTGCTCGGTTTCCTGATCTTCCGATGGGCGGTCATCGCCGCACCGATCCTCGGCACCATCGGCCTCCTGCGACCGGCCAGTGCCGGCCTACGCCGGCTCGGCAACGCGGTCGTCGCCGCCGTCTTCAACATCGCCATCTTCGGCACCGGCGCGGCGATCTACCTCTTCGCCGTCGACCTGATCATGAGTACGCCGACCCTGCCGGGTTGGCTCCAGGTGGTGCTCGTCTGGCTCTGCGGCGTGGTCGGTTGGCTGCTGTTGCGCCCGTACCGGCGGATCACTCAGCTCGGTGGTAAGGACAGCAGCGAGGCGGTCAGCTCCGCCGGCTCGTGGCATCGCCGCTTCTTCCGCGACATGCGGGTCGCCGCCCGGCTCGACGCGGCCGAGCCGGGCGGTACCGCCGAGCCCGTTCTCGCCCGCAGGCGCGGCCTGGCCCTCGAACCATCACCGCTGCGCCCCGAGGCCCGCGCTGAGGATCCGTCGCATTCGCCCGCGAGCCGCGAGCCCCGGGAACGCCCGGATGGCCGGGAACGCCCCGACGAGACGGACCAACGGCAGGAAAGGGTACCTACGGCCGAGAAACCACCGGTTCCGCGTCCCCGCCGCCGGCCGGCGAGCTGGACGGAGCCGGACGTGCCGGAAGAGGCTCCCTCCTTTGTGGTGTACCGGCCCGATTCGGCAGAACGGGCGCCGGCGCCCAAGCCGGCACCCCGGGTACGCTCCGAGGCCCGGTGACGGCGATGCGGCGGGCGCTGGAACTTCTGTTCACCCGAGTCCTACGGTCCCGGTTCGGCATCGCGGTCGCGATCGCCGTGCTGGTCTTCGCGGTGATCGGATCCGCCCGGTTGGTCTCCGGTCCCGGCGGTTCGACCAGCGGGCTGAGCAGTCGTCCCAGCCAGCCCATCACCACCGTGGATCCGGAGGAGGGCGACGACGGCGTGCTCGCCAGCCCCGCGCCGCAGTCTCCGAAGACCCTGCCCGGGGAATTGACCCCGGAGCAGACCGCAGGCCGGTTCGCCACCGCGTGGCTCGGCGGCCCGACCAGCACGGCAGAGAAGTGGCAGGCCAGCCTGCGCCCGCTGGCGACACCGGAACTGATCGAGAAGCTGGGTGACGGGGATCCGACCAGTGTGCCGCCGGAGAGGGTCACCGGGGCGGTGACCCTCCGCCCCCGGACCGAGGCTTTCGCCGAGGTCCTGGTGCCGCTGGAGAGTGGCCGGCTCCGACTTGAGCTGGTCGCGCCGGACGGGCGCTGGCTGGTGGACGCGGTCGACTGGGAGCGGACATGAACACCGAACCGTCAGGGGGCGAGCAGCCCCGTCGCCGGCTTCGGGTCGGTGCGTTGCTCACCGCGCTGACCGCCACCCTCACCCTGCTGTGCTGCGGCGGCGGCAGCGCCGCCTTCTTCCTCACCAATCTCGGCGGCGACCAGGAGACCCTCGTTTCGAACGAGATCGCCTGCCAGCAGGACCACAAGGTCAAGGTGACCGGCGACATGCCCCGGATGTCGAGGTACGGCGACAGCCAGCTGCGCAACGCCGCCATCATCATCAGGGTCGGCCAGGAGATGAAGGTGCCACCCCGTGGCTGGGTGATCGCGGTGGCCACGGCCATGCAGGAGTCGGCCCTGCGCAACCTGGCGAACAGCACCGTCGTGAGGTCCCGGCAACTCCCCCACGAGGGTGTCGGTCGGGACCACGACTCGGTCGGCCTGTTCCAGCAACGCGCCGGTTGGGGCAGTGTCGCGCAACGCATGACGCCCGAGTACGCGGCCCGGAAGTTCTACGAGAAGCTGCTCAAGGTCAACAACTGGCAGCAACTGCCACTGACCCTGGCCGCCCAGAAGGTACAGATCAGCGCCTACCCGGACGCGTACGCCAAACACGAGGAAGTCGCGAGCCAGATCATCAACGTCCTCGCCGGTGGTGCGGCCAAGACCGTGCAGATCGCGAACAGGGCGGTCTGCGACCAGGCTTCCGGCGACAACATCGCCGCCTCAGGGTGGACGGCTCCGATCCCGGGCAGGGTGGGCTCCGGCTTCCGTACCGCGAGTCGGCCGCGGCACAACGGGGTGGACATCGCCGCCCGCAAGGGCACTCCGATCCACGCCGCCGCCGCCGGCCGGGTGCTGGTGGCCCGGTGCGATCCGGACCACAATGGCCGCCGGGACTGTGACGTCGACGGGTCGCCCGGAAAAGGTGGATGCGGGTGGTTCGTCGACATTCTGCACGCCGGTCGATACGTCACCCGCTACTGCCACATGGTGGAGAAGCCGTTGGTGGTGCCCGGCCAGGTGGTGAGGGCCGGCGAGGTCATCGGGCGGGTCGGCAGCAGCGGTAACTCGTCCGGGCCACACCTGCACTTCGAGGTGCACCGGGACGGCGACCGTTCCTCGCTGAGTGCCATCGACCCGGTGCACTTCATGCGGCAGCGCGGGGCCGCCCTGACCGCGTCGGCGAAAGTCGCCCAGCGATGAGCGATCCGCTCCCGGATCCCTTCGCTGGTCAGCCGGACTGGGCCCCCCGGCCACCACGTCCTGTGAAGATCGTGCCGGCCACCGGTCGGGTGGAGCTGCGCGGCCGGCGGGTGCTGGTCGGGCTGCCCCGCCTGGGTTGGCGCGGCGACCTCCGGGCCGACGAGCGGGTGGTGCAGGGAAGCAGCACCTACGTCCCGGTCATCCCCGAACACGAGTGGTACCGCGCCGAGTCGGACCAGGTCGAGGTCTTCGCCCCGCTGGTGCCCGTCGAACGGGTGTGGGTGGAAACCCTCGGTGACCACACCACGCGGCAGGCACCCCGCACCGAGTCCGGCATCCGGCTGGTCTCCCTCGACGGCCCTAGCCACCGGTCCCCTACTCCCGTGTTCGAGGTCGACTCGGTCGCTGGTCGGCGGGTGGTGTACGTGGAGGACGGGGTCGAGCGCCGGGATCTGCGGGCTGTGACCGAAACCTACTCCGGCGCCGAGGGTGACATCTGTGTGCGGGTCACTTCGGAACTGGAGTGGTACCGCTGGGCCTGGCGTGGTCAGCCCCCCAGCACCATGGAGGTGCCGGTGCACTTGCTGTGGATCGAATGAGGTTCAACCGGCAGGGGCAGCTTCACAAACGCGCCAATGGTCGCGCAGTTGCGTCCGAAACCGCCATCGTTGGCGATCACTCTGGGTAATTCCCTCGACCAACGCGGAGATGATTAAAACAGTCTCGACCTGAGCATTGTTGCCGTCTCGACGGACCTCAAGAGCACCCCAACTCACCGTGATAGTCGTGTTGAATCGCTCCTCACGGACGAGTAGATCATCTCGCAACAGCTGCAACTGCGAGCGCTCCTTGGCGGTTCCGCCTTCGCAGACCAACTGATCGGCCCGGATGTCGTTCCGGTTGACGAGGAACTCGCGCAGGTAGTTGTCCACCACCACGTCCGGTGCGCTCCGATCCGGTGCCGTGGCCCGGTCGTACAGCACGTAACCGATCGCCGCCCCGCCGACGCAGAGCAGCGCCATCACCGCCGCGGCCACACTCAGGACGGTGCGGACCCGTCGCTGCTTCGGAGGCGGCACCGGGGTGGTGACGGGTGGCGCGAGCTGATCCGGAGGGGTCCGCTGCGCCGGTACGCGGGAGACCTGGGAACCGGCGGGGGGCTGCACTGATTCCACTCCCTGAGGCTATCGGCTGAACCGCCCGCACCCAATGCCCCAGATCCTGCGGATGGTGACAGGACGACCCCGGGACGTGAGAGTTGCCCACCAGGTACGACAAGCCTGGCGCAGCGCCGGGCAGCTTCCCCGGCGGGCGACCCCACCTGGGATACGGTCTGCTCGGGGAGGTTTCCAACCTCGGGAAGAGGGGTGGACACGGTGGCCGGTCCGAAGGGTCGCACGAACCGTGCCGCGGCCCTGCACCGGCGGGCCGCCGCCACGGCCGCCGCGGCGGCCAACGTGCTCGACGAGATCCGTCCCGCCCCGGCCGACCAGCGCCGGCAGTACGAGCTGGCGGACCGGCTACGGACCGCTGCGGCCCGGCTCGCCCCGGGTTGGGCCGGTGCGGGGCTGGAGTCACTTCCACCGGACACCCCGGCCGGCGAGGAGAACCCGCCCTTCGTTCGCGTCGGCATGGCCGCGCCGCTGGACGACGCCCGTTTCCCGGCTCTGGTGCCGCTGCTCGGCACCGGTCACCTCACGTTCGACGTTGATGCCCGGGAGCCCCGGTCGGTAGGGCTGCTCCGGGCCGTGCTGTTGCGGTTGCTGGCGGCGACGCCGGCCGGTTGCCTGCTGGTCCGCGCGGTGGACGGGGTGGGTGGGGGCGACACGTTCACGCCCTTCGCGGCCCTGGCGGACGCCGGGCTGCTGCCGCCGCCCGCGGTGGACGTGACCGGCCTGCGCGCCATGCTCACCGAGGCCGAGCAGTGGGTCTCCCCCGGCGCGGGCCGTCCCCGCCGGCACGATCGGACGCTGCTGCTGGTCGTCGCCGGGTTCCCGGCGCACACCACGACCGACGACCTGGCCCGGCTGGAGGCACTGGCCGGGTCGGGCCGGCAGGCCGGACTGCATCTGCTGGTCGCCGGTTGGCCGGTGGCCGGCCGGCCGCCGCTGCCGCAAGCGACCCGGCTGGCGTTGCGGACGGCGTACGCGCTGCTGGGCGATCCGCCGGGCAGTCCGTTCAGCGGGCCGGGCGCCGAGTCCGGCGGCGGGCTGAACGCTCCGGTGTTCGTGGACGAGGATCCGGGGACGGAGTTGATCGGAACGGTCTGCCGGCGGTTGGCCGCGCAGATCGAGGCCGGTTCCCGGTTGGGCCTGACCGAGTTGCTGCCGGCGGAGACGGACCCGCTGTGGCAGGCCTCGTCCACGGCGGGGCTGTCCACCACGGTCGGTGACGCCGCCGGCCGGGCGGTGACCGTCGGATTCACCGAACTCACCCCGCACTGGCTGGTCAGTGGCCGCTGCGACGCGGGTCGGGCCGCGTTCCTCACCACCGCGCTGCTCGGTCTCGCCGCCCGCTACGGCCCGGACGAGTTGGTCCTGCACCTGGTGGATCTCGGGGAGAACGAGTCCTTCGTGGAGTTCCTGCAGACCGAGCGGGACCGGACCTGGATACCGCAGGTGCGGTCGGCGGCGATGGCCGCCGACCCGGAGTACGTCCGGGACCTTTTCGACCAGTTGACGGCAGAAGCCCGCCGGCGGGAGGAGGCTGCTGCCCGGGCCGGCGGGCAGCGCTTCGCCGAACTGCGGGAACACCAGTCGCTGCCGCGGGTCGTCTGTGTGCTCGACAACTTCCCGTTGCTGCTGGCCGACCGGGATCCGGTCGCCGCCGAGGTGTTGGCCCGGTTGGACGGGCTGACCCGTGCGGGGCGGGCGTACGGCGTCCATCTGGTCCTGGCCGGCGCGGGTGATCTGGGCATCGGGGCCGGTGCCGCGCCCCGCGACTCGGTGCTGGGGCAGTTTCCCGTCCGGGTTGCGCTCTCCGGTGGCGGCGCGGTGCTGATGCCGACCAACGACTCGGCCGCCGGGCTGGCGGCCGGCAGTGCGGTGGTGAACACCGCGGGTGGCCTGGGCGGGCCGCGTGGCGCGACCCGGGGGCACGAACGCCTGGTGCGGTTCCCGGATCCGCACGATGACCCGGAGACCGTCGAGCGGCTGCGGCATCGGCTTTTCGCGGCCCGGCCGGAGGGGGCGATCCCGCCGGTGGTCTTCGCCGGTTGGGCCCGGCCGCTACTGGGTAATGATCCCCGGATGCGGGCGGCCCTGGCGGGGCGGGCCGGCGGGCCGGCGGCGCTGCTCGGCCGGGCGGTGGACGTGGCCCGGAGCACCGTCGCGGTGCCGTTGGGCCCGGTGGCGGGGCGCAATGTGGCCATCCTGGGCGCGGGTGCGGAGGCAGCCGAGCTGCTGGTGACCGCCGTGCGGAGCACGGCCGCCCACCACGCGCCGGGCAGCGCCCGTTTCGTGCTCGCGCCGCTGGCCGACGGCACGGCCCCGTTGGTGGCCGCTCTGGCCGCCGAGCTGGCGGAGCGGCACCGGGTGCGGACGGTGGACGGTCCGGGCCTGTCGAGCGTGGTCGGCGAGGATGGGCCGGCGTACCTGGTGGTGTTCGGGGCGGACTCGGCCCGGCCGGCGGAGCTGCCGGTCGAGCGGCTGCGGGCGCTGCTGCGGGACGGGCCCCCGGCGGGAATGCACCTGTTGGGGTGGTGGCGTACGGTGCCGCCGTTCGCGGCGCTGCTGGATCCGGAGGGCGCGGTGGACAAGCTGGCGGCCGTCGTGGTGGTGGACGTGCCGGGAGCCACGCTGGGCGGGGTCTTCGGCCGTCCGGTGCAGTGGCGACCCCGCCCCGGCCGGGCAGTGCTCTTCGACGGCCCGGGTGAGCGGGGGGTCGTGCTGGTGCCGTTCGCCGCCGACGAGGCGGGGTGGTCGTGAGCGGGGCGGCGGAGACGACGGGACCTCCCATAGGTGGGGTTGGGGTCGACGGACTGTCCCGGCAGCGGGTCGGTGACGAGCCGGTCGGGGCGGTGGCGGACCCGTGGACGGAGTACCTGGCCGCCGCCCGACAGCTCGACGGGGTACGTCGTGCTGCGGCGACCGCCGCGGTGGAGCAGGCCCGGGCGGTGGAGGCGGCCCGGGAGGAGTTGGTTCGGGTGCATGCCCGGTTGGCGCCGCAGCAGGCCCGACTGCGTGGGTTGGGGGTACCGTCGATCTCGCTGACCCCGACGCCGCCGGAGCTGACCGAGGCGGCCCGGTCGATGGTGGGGGGTCCGGCTGCGGTGCTGACGGCGCTGCGGGTGGCCCTGGGCGTGGTGGACGCCGCGGAGGCGACGCTGGCGACGCGGGGGCCGCTGCGCCCGTCGGCGTGGCCGCCACGGTTGCGCAACCTGCTGGTGTATGGCCCGCTCGCCCTGCTGGTGCCGCTGGCGCAGCTGGTGCTCTTCCTGGTGGCGGGGACGGGCGCGGTGAGCGTCGCGGCGCTGGTCGTCGGGGTGCCGATGCCGGCGGTGGCGTTCGCCGTCGGCTGGGTCGCGGTGGGGCGGTTCTTCCCGGCCGCTGCCGGCGAACGGCTGGACCGTACCCCCCGGCTGGGGGCGCTGACCTGCCTGGTGCCGGCGGTGGCGACCACCGCCGGGCTCATGCTGGCGATGCTGGGCGGCTGATCGCCGAGGTCAGCGGGGAATGATCAGGGCCATCGCCTCGGCCCGCGACTTCGCGTCGTGCTGGAGGGTGCCCCGCACCGCCGAGGTGATGGTCTGCGCACCGCTCTTCTGGATGCCGCGCATCGCCATGCACATGTGTTCGCATTCGAGCACCACCACGACGCCGCGCGGCTGCAACCTGCTCATCAGCAGGTCGGCGATCTGTGAGGTGAGCCGCTCCTGCACCTGGGGGCGGCGGGCGAACACCTCGACCAGTCGGGCCAGCTTGGACAGGCCGGTGATCCGGCCGTCGGGGCCGGGGATGTAGCCGATGTGGGCGCTGCCGCGGAACGGCAGCAGGTGGTGCTCGCAGAGGCTCATCACGTCGATGTTCCGGACGAGCACGAGTTCCTCGTGGTTGGCCTCGAAGGTGGTGCTGAGCACCTGGGCCGGGTCGACCCGCAGGCCGGCGAAGAGTTCGGCGTACGCCCGGGCGACCCGGGCGGGGGTCTGCCGGAGTCCGTCGCGGTCGGGGTCCTCCCCGACCGCGATGAGGATCTCCCGGACCGCCTTCTCGATCCGGGCGAGGTCCATGGTGTCCTCGACCGGCCGGCCGGTGAGCTTGCCGCTGATCAGCCGAGCGGCGACGTAGTCGAGCGCCTCGTCACCGTCGGGCTCGGTGGACGAGGCGGCCAGCCCCGGGTGGTGGTCGGGGCTGGCCGCGGCGTCGCTGCTCAGTGCGTACCGTCCGAGTTGTTCGAGGCACCGCCGACGGACGCACCGTCTGCCTGGGCCTGCGCCTTGAGCTTCTCCTTCTCGCCGGGGGTGAGGACCGGCGGCTCGGTGGAGGGCTGACGCTTGCCGAAGCCGTTGTAGGGGGCCATCGGCGGGCGCTTGACCACCCGGGCGCAGATGCGGGCCATGTCGGCGGTGGAGAGGGTTTCCTTCTCGATCAGCTCCAGGACCATGTTGTCGAGGACGTCCCGGTACTCCACCAGGATCTCCCAGGCCTCGTCGTGGGCCAGCTCGACCAGGGCGCGCATCTCGGCGTCGATCTCGGCGGCCACCGCGTCGGAGTAGTCCCGTTCGTGGCCCATGTTGCGGCCGAGGAACGGCTCGTCGCCGCTGGTGCCGTACTTGATCGCGCCGAGCTTGGAGCTCATGCCGTACTGCGTGATCATCGCGCGGGCCAACTGGGTGGCCTTCTCGATGTCGTTGCCGGCGCCGGTGGTCGGCTCGTGGAAGACCAGTTCCTCGGCCGCGCGACCGCCCAGCGCGTACGCCAGGGTGTCGATCATCTCGGCGCGGGTCTGGGTGTACTTGTCCTCCGTGGGCAGGACCAGGGTGTGGCCGAGCGAGCGGCCGCGGGACAGGATCGTCACCTTGTGCACCGGTGCGGCGTGCGGCAACGCCCAGGCGACCAGCGCGTGCCCACCCTCGTGGTACGCGGTGATCTTCTTCTCCTGGTCGCTCATCACCCGGGTCCGGCGCTGCGGGCCGGCGATCACCCGGTCGATCGACTCCTCCAGCGAGTCGTTGCTGATCGCCCGCTGTTCCTTGCGGGCGGTGAGCAGCGCGGCCTCGTTGATCACGTTGGCCAGGTCGGCGCCGCTGAAGCCCGGGGTACGGCGGGCCACCGAGTCGAGGTCGACGTCGGGGGTGAATGGCTTGCCCTTGGCGTGCACCCGCAGGATCGCCTTGCGGCCCTCCATGTCGGGGGCGTCCACCGGGATCTGCCGGTCGAAGCGGCCGGGGCGCAGCAGTGCCGGGTCGAGGATGTCCGGCCGGTTGGTGGCGGCGATCAGGATGACCCCGCCCTTGGTGTCGAAGCCGTCCATCTCGACCAGCAACTGGTTGAGGGTCTGCTCGCGTTCGTCGTGGCCGCCACCCATGCCGGCCCCGCGGTGCCGGCCGACGGCGTCGATCTCGTCGACGAAGACGATCGCCGGGGCGTTCGCCTTGGCCTGCTCGAAGAGGTCGCGGACCCGGCTGGCGCCGACACCGACGAACATCTCGACGAAGTCGGAGCCGGAGATCGAGTAGAACGGCACGCCCGCCTCGCCGGCGACCGCGCGGGCCAGCAGGGTCTTACCGGTTCCGGGCGGGCCGAACAGCAGCACGCCCTTCGGGATCTTGGCGCCCAGGGCCTGGTACTTCGCCGGGTTCTGCAGGAAGTCCTTGATCTCGTGCAGCTCCTCGACGGCCTCCTCGGCCCCGGCCACGTCGGCGAAGGTGGTCTTCGGCGTGTCCTTGGTGATCATCTTGGCCTTGGACTTGCCGAAGTTGAGCACCCGGGAGCCGCCGCCCTGCATCTGCGACATGAAGAAGATCAGCAGAAGCACCAGCAGGGCGATCGGGAGCAGGTTGACCAGCAGGCTCACCCAGATGCTGTCCGACGACACCTCGACGTCGGCCGGGCCGGTGACCCGGTTGGCCGCCTTGGCCTCGAGGACCTCGTTCCAGACCTCGTCGCCGACCTCGTACGGGAACTGGGCCTCGACCCGGTCGGTGGTGGTGCCGCCGAACTTGGTCTTCTGGGCCAGGTCGAGCCGGAGCGTCTGCTCCTTGTCCTGGAAGACGACCTTATTGATCTTGGCAGTGTGGAGCTGGTCGAGCGCAACGGAAGTGTCCACCCGGTGGTAGCTGGGACCAGCGGTGAACAGCTGACTGAGCACAACGGCGCCGAGGATGACCAGGATGATCCAGACCACCGGTCGGCGGAAGAAACGCGTACGTTCCATGCTGTTGTCGGGCACCGGGGCGCCCGCATCCTCCTGATCGACGTCCTGACCGTCTGAATGGTGTCGCCGCCGTCGGCGGCGCCGAGCCGCCGTGCGGGCCGGCCTCGACCCCGCGCCGCGCGAACTGCCGCGTCGCGGTCATTCGACCGTACACCGTTCGTGCCAGATGTGAGCTTGTGAGCCCAGCACTTACGCGGAGGGCGAACCGAGGTTTCAGCCGGCGTGACGAGAAGCTCCCGACCGGCCCGTCCGTCCGCCCGGTCACGCGGTCGAGGAGCCGGACGCGGAATCGCCCCCACGTCACCGCGACCTACCGTAGCCGGATTCACTGAGAGCCCGCTGAACGTCCAGTCCGTGCCGCACCGTCCACGACCCGCGATGTGATCGACTTCGGTTGCGTCACACGGCGGCGCCCACCGCGCCGAACGCCCCCACCTGCCGCAAACCGCGACGCCGGCGCGAGGGTTCGACCTCAGGCCCGGGCGTACACCTCGGGCCTGAGCACGCCAACGTACGGTAGCTCGCGGTACCGCTCGCCGAAGTCGAGGCCGTAGCCGACCACGAACTCGGTCGGGATGTCGAAGCCGACGTACTTCACCGGCACGGTGACCTTCACCGCCTCCGGCTTGCGGAACAGGGCAACCACCTCGACGCTGGCGGCCGACCGCGACTCCAGGTAACGCAGCAGCCAGGAGAGGGTGAGTCCGGAGTCGACGATGTCCTCCACCACGACCACGTGCCGACCGGCGATGTCCCGGTCCAGGTCCTTGAGGATGCGGACCACACCGGAGGAGGAGGTGCCCTGGCCGTACGAGGAGACGGCCATGAACTCCAACTCGACCGGCGGGCCGTGCCGGCCCAGCGCCCGGGCGAAGTCGGCCATGAACATGACCGCGCCCTTGAGCACGCAGACGAGCAGGAGTCCGTCGTCGACGCCGGCGTAGTCCGCCGAGACCTGCTTGGCCAGTTCCGCGGTCTTCTCGCGGATCTGCGCCTCGGAGATGATGACGTGATCGATGTCGGCGTCGTACCAGGAGCCGTCAGCCATGACTCCTAGCCTGCCCCATGGCGACTGGCCCCCGTCGACGGGGCCGCCCCTCCGGGAGCGACCCCACCCCAAACTTTTCCGGCAACCCGGACTAATTACCCCAGCGGACCCGGGAGCACCAGCGGCGGCCCTGGTCGGTCGGCTTCCAGTCGGCCGAGTCCCGGGTGTCGGCCGTGAGACCGGCCGCCGAGGCGACGGCCAGGCCGACCAGAAAGAGCAGAAGCAGCAGAAACTCCATGGCGGCGCTCGCTTTCGCGTTGTCTCGGATGTTCTCGCCGCCGGTGCGCACCGGACTGACACCAGTCTCCGCCAGGCCCGTCGGGTCGAACAGTGGCAGAAATGCCACCGCACCTCGATTTTCTGCCGCCGGTGGGGTTACCCTCGTCACATGCTTCGTTCCGTCGCCGTCGTCGCCCTCGACCGGGTCGCCCCCTTCGAACTCGGCGTGCTCGCCGAGGTCTTCGGCACCGACCGCACCGCCGACGGGTTCCCCGGCTACCGGTTCTCCGTCTGCACCGCCGACGGCGGCCCCGTTCGTACCTCCTCGGGCTTCGGCCTCACCCCGCACGCCGATCTCGCCCCGGTCGACGATGCCGACCTGGTCGCCGTCCCCGCCCACGCCCAGGGCGGCGAGATCCCGCCGCCCGTGCTGGACGCGCTGCGCCGGGCCGCCGAGCGCGGCGCGTACCTGCTCAGCGTGTGCTCGGGAGCGTTCGTGCTCGGGGCCGCCGGGCTGCTCGACGGCCGGGAGTGCACCACCCACTGGCGGTACGTCGACGAGTTGCAGGCCCGCCACCCACTGGCCCGGGTCCGGTGCAACTCGCTCTACGTCGCCGACGGCACGGTGCTCACCAGCGCCGGCACCGCCGCCGGCATCGACGCCTGCCTGCACCTCGTACGTCAGGAGCACGGCTCGGCCACCGCCACCCGGCTGGCCCGGCGGATGGTCGTCCCACCGCACCGCGACGGGGGACAGTCCCAGTACGTCGAGGCGCCGATCCCGGCCACCCCCGACGCGCCGACCCTGGAGCCGGTGCTGCGCTGGCTGATGGGGCACCTGGACCGGCCGACCACGGTGGACGAGCTGGCCGCCCGGGCCGGCATGTCACCACGTACCTTCGCCCGCCGGTTCCGGGCCGAGACCGGGACCACGCCGCACGACTGGCTCACCAACCAGCGGGTGCTGCTGGCCCGACGGCTGCTGGAGGAGACCCGGCTGACCGTGGAGGAGGTCGCCGACCGGGCCGGCTTCGGCGATGCCGCCGCCCTACGACACCACTTCGCCCGCCGCGTCGGCACCACACCCCAGGCATACCGCAGCACCTTCCGCGACCGCCTCGAACCCGCCGTCTGACGCGCCCCCGGGCGGGTCTCAGTCGACGGTGTGCAGCCGGCCGTCCCGGCGGGCCACCCGCATTCCCCCCGGCAGCGCCGTCGCGCCCTGCCCGTGCCAGTCGGTGACCAGTGCGTCCAGCGCGGCGACGTGCCGGTGAGAGAGCGCGGCCGGCGACGCGCCCAGTTCCCGTGCCCAGGCGTGCAGCACCCGGGTACGCACCGCCCGGGGCAGCGCGGCCAGCGCGCCGGCTGACAGCGCACCCTCCGTCCCGACCCGCGCGGCGGCGAGCGCGGCGTCGGCCAACTCGTCCAGGGCGGCGGTGTCGGCGGCAACCAGCCGGGCGGTGCGGGCCAGGTTGTCCAGCACCCCCTCGCCGAGCGCGCCGACCAGCACCGGCAGCACGTCGGCGCGGACCCGCGCCCGGGCGTACGACGGGTCGGTGTTGTGCGGGTCCTGCCACGGTGTCAACCCGAGTGCGGCGCACGCCGCCCGGGTCTGCTCCCGGGTGACGTCGAGCAGCGGGCGCAGCAGCGGCACCCCGTCCAGGTCGCGGCGCGCCGGCATTCCGGCCAGACCGCGCGGCCCGGCCCCCCGGGCCAGCGCGAGCAGCACCGTCTCGGCCTGGTCGTCGCGGGTGTGTCCGAGCAGCAGCGCGGCGGCCCGGTGCCGGCGGGCCGCGGCGGCCAACGCCTGGTAGCGGGCGTCGCGGGCAGCCGCCTCGGGACCGCCCGGCCGCCCGGCGACGGTCACCGGGACCGCCTCCACCGGATCCAGCCCGGCCTCGACCGCCCAGCGGGCCACGGCGGCGGCCCGCCCGGCCGAACCGGCCTGCAGGCCGTGGTCGACGGTGACCAGGCCCGCGGGGCGACCCGCCCGGGACGCGACGAACGCGACGGCGGCAGCGAGGGCGAGCGAATCGGCCCCGCCCGAGCAGGCGACCAGGACCGGCCCGTCGCCGGACAGCCCGGTCAGCGCACGGCGGACGGCGGCCCGGACGGCGGCGACCGGCGGAGCGAGAGCGGCCACGGCCGTCCGCTCAGCCGGCGGCCGGGGTGGTGTCGCCGGGCCCGTGCACCCGGGCCACCCAGGCGTCCGGGTCGCCCAGTTCGTCGAGGCGGGGCAGGGTCAGCGGGGAATCGAAGATCTTGTTGAAGCCGGCCATGCCGACCCGCTCGACCACCCCGTGCACGAAGGTGCGGCCCTCGGCGTACTGGCGCAGCTTGACGTCCACGCCCAGGAGCCGGCGGATCGCCTTCTCCAGCGGGTTGCCGGCCTCCCGGCGCCGGTTGAACCCCGCCCGGATCTGTTCGACGCTGGGGATGACCTGCGGGCCGACGCCGTCCATGACGAACTCGGCGTGCCCCTCCAGCAGGGTCATCAGGGCGGTGAGCCGGTCCAGCACGGCCCGCTGCGCGGGGGTCTGCACGATGTCGAGGACGCTGGCGCGGCTGTGCGGATCCTTCACCGCGTCGGAGAGGGTGCTCACCCCCCGGCGCAGCCGCTCCAGCAGGTGCTCCCCGCCCTGCGAGGCGTCCACGAACGCCTGCACCTCACCCAGGAAGTACGCCCGCATCCACGGCACGGCGGTGAACTGGGTGCGGTGGGTGACCTCGTGCAGGCAGACCCAGAGCCGGAAGTCGCGCGGGTCGGCTGCCAGCTTCCGCTCGACCTCGACGATGTTGGGCGCGACCAGCAGCAGCTGCCCGGGGTCGGCGGAGAAGACCTCGTACTGACCGAGGACCCGCCCGGAGAGGTAGGCCAGCACGGTGCCGGCCTGCACCCCGGTCACCCGGGAGCCGACCGCCTCGGTGAGCGGACCGGGTTGCTTGTCACCGGAGAGCCGGCTGACCAGCGGCGTGATCACCTCGCGCAGCCCGGCGATGTTGGTCGCCGCCCAGTCCCGCCGGTCCACCACCCGCACCGGCGGGTGGGCCACCTGCGAACGCAGTCCGGTGTAGTCGGCGACGTGCCCGGCCGCCTCGTCGGTGAGCCGCCGCAGGTCGCCGACCGCCTCGGCGGCCTCCGCGTACGACACCCGCGGGCCCGACTTGCCCAGCGCCCCCGCGGTCGCGGCGGCCAGATCCCAGTCCACGAACTGCGCCATGAACCCACCGTACCCGCGGCGGAACACCCCGGCCGGGCGTGCGGCCGGCCCGGGCGGCCACCGGAGCCCGCGCCGCGGGTGGGTCAGCGGCAGCCGCAGCTCGCCAGGGCGCCGGTGATCCGGTCGAGTGCCTGCCGGGTGGGGTCGGTGTCGCCGACCGCCCGGTCGGTGAGCACGGCGAAGCTGAGCAGCCGCCCCTCGGCGGTGGTGACCAGCCCGGCGATGGAGTGCACGCCGGTCAGCGTGCCGGTCTTGGCCCGTACCGCACCGGCCCCGGCCCTGGTCGCGGCCACCCGGTACCGGCCGCCGAGGGTGCCGGACCAGGCGGCGACCGGCAGGCCGCCGAAGATCGCGGCGAGTTCCGGGTGCCGTCCGTTGCCGGCGAGCGCGATCAGGTCGGTCAGCAGGGACGGGCTGATCAGGTTCTGCCGGGACAGGCCGCTGGCGTCGGCGAGGCGGATCTCGTCGGCCGGCAACCCCAGCTCGGCGACCACCGCGTCCATCGCCGCCGCCCCACCGGCGAACGAGGCCGGCTGGTTGCGGGCCAGCGCCACCTGCCGGGCCAACGCCTCGGCGATCACGTTGTCGCTGTCGCTGATCATGATGTCGACCAGCCGGATCATCGGAAGCGACTCGACCTTGCCCAGCTCGGTGCCGGGCGCCGGGGCGGCACCGGTGGACCCGCCGGCCTCCGCCGGGGCTTTCCCCTTCCCCACCCGGGCGTCGTCGCCGAGGCCGAGCAGCCGGGCGAACGCGCGCCCGGCCGCGAGGTCCGGCTGGGCGAAGCGCACCGCCGCGCCGTTCGTGTCGTCGAAGGTCCGCCGGGCGGTCGCCGGATCGCGTCGCGCGCCGTCGGTCATCAGCGCGGTGATCGACGCGCCGTACCCGCCGGTCGGGATGTCGTCGTCCCAGCCGGGGCCGTGCACCGGCCCGGGGAAGAGCGTGGAGTCGACCGTCACCCTGGTCGGTGCCGTCCCGCCGAGCGCCTGCTTCACCTGCTTGGCGAGGGTGTCGAGGCGGGCCGCGCCGGGGTAGAAGCCGTCGCCGTTCACCGCCAGGGTGGGATCGCCGCCACCGACGAGTACCACCTCGCCGGGGGTGGCTCCGGCGACCGCCCGGGTGGGGATTCGATGGCCGGGACCGCGCGCCGCCAGCACGGTCACCCCGGTGACCAGCTTGGTCACCGAGGCGGGCACGGTGCCGTCGTCGCCGCCCCGCGCGTAGAGCGATCGCCCCGTCGTCACGTCGGTCACCGACACGTTGACCCGGCTGCCGAGCACGGCCTGCCCGAGCAGCGGCTCGATGGCGGCGCGTACCCCGTCGGGGGTGGGCTGCGGGGCGGTGGCGTCCGGCCCGGCGAGCACCGGCACCGGGTCCGGCTCGGGGGTCCGGGCAATCGACGGCGCGGCGGCCGGGTCACCGAACCACCCGGCGACCGGGCCGGGGCGGACCACCACGG